>NZ_JBEPEQ010000036.1:0-49547 GCF_040300925.1 Micromonospora sp. NPDC000207 | reverse complement strand
CCGGCATCGCCCACCTCCACAACATCATCCTGACCGGGTGACACCAACACCGTTGACCGGCAACGCCATCACCGAGTTACGAGACATCCTTTAGCGAGCCTGGCACCGTTCACTATCGAACAGAGCGAGATGATGCCTTTCGGCGTGGATGATTACGTGGCGAGTCTGGACCCGTTTGCAGGCGAGCAGAGCGAGATGATGCTCGGGGTGTCGGGCGAGTCGGTGAACCAGCCGCAAGACGACCGAGCGGCCTACATCGCCGCCCTTGACGCACTTCCTGAAGGTCAACTACCCAGACAGGGGGAGACGGTCGAGGCTCCCGGATTCTCCGATCCTGTGCCCCTCGACGATTCCCTGGGTTTGGGTCACCCCGGTCAGTTTTCAGAGCCGGATCCCGATGATTCGACGAGGGTGAAGCCTCCGGCGAGGAAGCGCACCAGGCGACCTCACGCGGTTTATGCTGCTGCTCTTAATGCTTTGCCTGAGGGTAAGTTGCCCAAAAAGGGCCAGACGGTGAAAGTTCCCGGTCATGACGTTCCTGTCCCCATCGGTGAGTTTGTGAACACTCTTCGAGGCAGGGGGATTATGGGGGCGAAGGTTGGCCAGGTGTTGGTGGATGCGTTAAGGCGCCATGATCAGGTTCTGGAGCCGCACCCCGATGATTCGACGAGGGTGAAGCTTCCGTCGACGGGGAAGGTCACCAGGTGGCCTCGCTCGGTTTATGCTGCTGCTCTCAACGCCTGCCCTGCAGGTCAGCTACCCAAATTTCGTCAGTCCGTGAAGGTTTCCGGTCATGACGTTCCTGTCCCCATCGGTAATTTCTTGAACACTCTTCGGAACAAGGGGATTGTGGGGGCGAACGTCGATCAGGTGTTGGTGGATGCGTTAAGGCGGCATGGTCAGCGTCTGGAGTCGTATCCCGGCAAGGCTGGCAAGGTACGGCTCGTCCGGGACGTCGATGGTGCCGCTACCCATGTCGTGGCCGCTATGGCGGGTCCCGGTTCTCAGGGGCAGGTGGGCTTCGCCGGCCGTGAGGCGTCGGGGTCGCAGTCGAAGCCGGCCAGAGTCCTGGCAGTAGGGCAGGTGACTGGCGGACCTGGCAGGTGACGTCGTTGAGAGTCGACGTACTGGCAGGTGTCGCTGGGAACCGGGGTGAGGACGGTGTCCGGACCGGGGTCGCCCAGCATCTCGCCGTGCTCGGTGACCGCCGCCAGTCCGTGGTGTACGGGGTGTCGGTGGCGGGCTCTTGGTCGTCGGTGGGTCCGAGGACCCGACCTTCGCCGTGCAGAGCCAGTGGGGCTAGGTCGCGGGAGGCGTTGAGTGATTCGTGCTCCGGTGCCTCCGAGGTGGTGAAGGTGCGCAGGTGATCTGCGGCTGCCGTCAGTTCACGTAGGTCGGGGTGCGGCCGTTCAGGGCACCCGAGCGGTTCAGAATCGCTCCGGAACAGATGCCACCCGACCGACGGGCCAGCCGTACGGCAACCCCCGGACGCAGATGCCGCAACCCCCCTGCCACCAACGTCCCGAGCGTCCGAGAAGCCCCTGACACTGCCGGCCGTCCCGATGCCCCGGCGCGAGTGAGCGCCGGGGCACCCCAGGAACGAATGGGTGCCGCCCGGGGGACCTCAGGAACGTCAGGCGCCGGGGACGTCGAGGCCGTAGTGGTTCCACCACTGCCGCTGCCGGTGCCTGCGGACGACCCCGGCGGTACGCGTGAGCAAGAGGTAATTGCCGTCCTGGACGAGTGCGGCGTCCTCGCCGCGACCGGCCAGCACGCGACCGACGGTCGCCACCATGTTCGGGATGCCCTTGTCGACGAGACCGTACTTACGCATGTCGAAGGTGACGTTCACGTAGGTGTCGAGTTTCCACTCCCAGGAGGCGTCGTGGTCTCCCTCGGCCCAGTAGTAGCCGTGGGTACCGGAGTGGACGCTGATGGAGTATCCGCGCTCGTCTTGGAGGTTGACGCCGAACAGGCGTGGGCTCGACGGGGTCGGCCGCTCGGCGGGGCCGAGGGCGGTGACGGCGGCGATCTCGTCCAGCGGCAGCTCACCGGCCAGTGTCAGGCAATACCCCAGGCTCACGCCGATATCCCCTCTTGGCTTCGAATGCCTGCTCGTTGGCCTTCTCGGGGACTTGGGCGCGGGTCAGATCGCGGCGCGGTAGGTGCCCAGGTGGTCAGCGGCTGCGGCGAGTTCGCTTGTCGAGTCGTGGACGTGACCGCGAGCTGCCGTCAGCCTGGCCTCCACGGTCAGGACTATCTCCGGCCGCCCACCGGCGAGTGCGGCGTTGAGCGCGTTCTGGGCTGCCCACATCGCACGATGGATCTCACCGAGTTGACGGGATGCCCGGTTGAGCTGCTCGATGACGGCATCCAACCCACCGATCACCTGCCCGGCGATGCTCGCCGAGGCGGCACGGGAGCGGGGGAGAGGGGTCACCGTGGCAGAGGGCGTCGTGCTGCTGTGTGCACGACCGGAACCGCTGGTGCGACGGGGGGTTGCCGAACGGGATCCTCCACCTGTGGTAGCTGCCTGCCACTTCTCTCGGCGTTCTCGGGCATGGTCGAGGCTGGCTACGACGATGGCCTTGCCCTGGGCACCCAGCATCCCGCCGATGATCGCCCCACCGGTGGACGCGACGCCCGGGGAGACCGGCAGCCCGTACTTCGCACCCGCCAGCCCGACCAGCATGCCCACTCCGGCGCTGCCCCATTCGACCATCTTGCCGAGCGCCTCCTTGGCGCTCTCGTACTTCAACCGCCGCGCGAACGGCCGCTCGACCTGCTTCTGGCGGCGGTTCCCTTTGCGCCAGCCCATCAGCTCGGTACGGGGTCCAGGTAACCGCAGCCCATGGCGATCATCAGCGGAAGGTGGACGGCGAGGTCCTTGGCGACCTCTTGCGGGGTCGCGTCCGAGGGCTCGTCGCCTTCTGCCACGTTCTCAGAGTCATCCGCGTACAGCACACATGCCTGCCACAGATCGGAGTCACGCCACGAGAACGACCAGAGGCCGTAGACGTCGACCGGAACGGCGAGCTTGGGTTGGCCGGCGTGGCCGATCCGGTGGAGGTGGGGTTCTTCGGCGGTGGAGCCGAGTCCTTCGCCGAGAGGGAGGAGCTTGTGCTTGCGGAAGACGAGTTCGAGGCTGCCGTCGGTGTCGAACTCGACGAGGAGGCCGCGTTCGATGAGGCCGTCGACCAGGGTCGTGGCCTGGGGTTCGGGTTTGGGGGCGGTTTCCAGGAGCCTGATCAGGGATTCCCGGTTGACCTCCAGCTTGGCGTGGCGTTCGGCGTCGTGGAAGGCGGCGGCCCAGACGGCGGCTTCGGTCTCGGTCAGTTCCACGAGGTCGTCGCCGAGGTGGATCTCGTAGCACTCGGCGACTGGGTCCGGCGGGCGTACGTAGCGGAACCGGGGACCCATGGACAGTCCGGCCGGAACGATGATGCGAGGCATGGCAGAGCCTTTCGGGGAGATCAGAAGCCGCTGGCGTACCGCTGGGTGGCGTCGACGGCGCCCATCGCGAGCTGGGACGCTTCGTCGAGCTTGGCCTTCACCTGCTCCATCCGGCTGATCGCCTCGGCGACGGCGGGGTGGCCGGTCCCGGCGGTGACGGCCATCAGCGCGCCGAGGCTCTGTTGCAGTGATTCGTGCACCGCGCGGAGCTGGGTGACGTTCTGCTGGGTCTCCTGGCCGAACCGGTTGATCCCGGCCTTGACCTCCTCGATCGACGCCACTGCGACGGTCCCTCCCTGATATCGACGATGTCCGGTGCGACCGTACCGGATCATGCACGTTCCGTCAGCCCTCGGTCGCTCATCGGTCAGGCGTTGTGGAAGTTGTGCCGTTCCGCAGTTCGGTGTCGACGTGGCGCGGAAGCAGTTCGTGAGGTCAGGGGACGGCGCAGAGGAGTGACGTGGAGGAGCCTATGGAGCTGCCCCGGTTATGAGACCGGGCGTAGCCCAGCGA
The DNA here is from genome assembly GCF_040300925.1 of Micromonospora sp. NPDC000207. Classification (NCBI taxonomy): domain Bacteria; kingdom Bacillati; phylum Actinomycetota; class Actinomycetes; order Micromonosporales; family Micromonosporaceae; genus Micromonospora; species Micromonospora sp. NPDC000207. The sequence continues at coordinate 45,581 of NZ_JBEPEQ010000036.1, read as the reverse complement.
CTTGCTGCCACCGGTCGGCATCAGGACCGCACCGGGGGCTGCGAGCGGGAGTAGCGCCTTCCCACCGGTCCCGGGCCGGGGAGGCCAACGGGCCGCAGCGGTCGTCGTTCGAGGTGCCTCGTTTGTGAGGGCAGCTCGAAAGGACGCACACCGGTAGTACTCCCGGACGTGGCGGAGGCGCTGTCCGGGGATCGGACAGCGCCTCCGAGTTGCAGTAATCAGCAGCTCAGGTCGTGTTCCTTGAGCCCGAGGACGAACCGGGACCAGGCGGCCGGCTCGAAGGCGAGGGTGGGGCCGGTCGGGTCTTTGCTGTCGCGGAGCCCGACGACCTCGGGGAGGTTGTCGGCGACCTCGACGCAGTTGCCGGAGCCGTTGCTCCGACTGCTCTTCCGCCAGATCAGCAGGGTCGTGCTGACTTCGTCCACCGGAGTCGTCCTCTCATAGCGTGGCCATCGCCTCCTGGATCAGGTCGCGCGACTTCCGGGCGCTCGCCGCTGTGGCGACCAGGTGCTCGAACACCCGGCTGTACTCCCTGACCTGTTGGCCTTCCAGGGGAAGGCTACCGATGAGGTCCGTCGATACAGAACAAGCCGTGTCTGCCCGACTTCAGGATCGCCGGAAAGTGGCACGGCTGCTGCCTCCGAAGAGACAGCAGCCATGCGGTACGAGGGTCAGCGGCCCACTTCGTGCTGCTTGACGGCCTGAATGAACCGGGACCAGGCGGCCGGCTCGAAGGTGAGGGAGGAACCGGTCGGGTCTTTGCTGTCGCGCAGCCCGACGACGCCGGGGAGATTGTCGGCGACCTCGACACAGTTGTTGGCAGCGCCGCTGCGGCTCGACTTGCGCCAACGGGCAGCGGTCTCGTCAGATCTCACGAAGGGCCTCCAGGGTGGCAGTGATCATTGTCTTCGACTCGCTCTCGCTGAGTGAGAGACGGTCGAGGTCTTCCCAAACGAGCTGGTAGGCGCTGAACTCTGCCGGCTTGTTGAGGTAGTGCGCGCCGGTGAGCGTGTCTACGTAGGCGAGGGGTGGCTCCAACGGCTCGCCGCCCATCGGGTCGACAGGGAACATCAGCAGAGCGAAGGGCGTGTTCGCCGCCATGGCGGCGTGGAGACCAGCCGAGAAGGGGAGCACCCGGACCTTGATGTTGCCGCGCCGAGTCAGTTCGAGTAGGTGCTCGTACTGCGCGATCATCAGCTTCGGCCCACCCACCACTCGGCGGAGGACAGCCTCGTTGAGGATGACGCTCAGGTGCGGCGCGCGAGGGCGACTGAGAAGCGACTGCCGTTCCATCCGGACGTCAACCTGGCGTCGGCGTTCGTCCTGATCGGCGTCGCCTGGTGCCACCCGATGGATCTCCTCGGCGTACTCCCGTGTCTGAAGTAGGCCAGGGATCAGCTCGGCCTCGTACTGCCGGATGGTCTCGGCGGAGTCCTCAAGTGAGACGTAGAGGCCGAAAAAGACGGGCAGTTCGGTCTCGGTGCGGTCGTGCCACCAGGACTTGCGGCGGCCGTTGCGGGTCTCGGCGGTGAGGGCGAGGAGGTGTTCGGTCTCCTCGGGAGTAGCGCCGTAGATCTCCATCATGGCCTTGACGTCGATGTCGCGGAAGCGGACGGCCTGTTCACCGTCCTCCATCCGGGCGATCGTCGCGCGGCCCTTCTGCAACTTCAGCGCGGCCTGCTCCTGGGTGAGCCCGGCTCGACGGCGCAGCGCCTCCAATCGTCGGCCGATGTAACGCCGCAGTAGTGCGGAACCCACGATCTCGGTCACCAGTGGATCGCCTCTCCTTTGTGGGCGTCTGTCTCGCCCAGATAGTACATCCAAACATGCTTCTCGTGTTCTGGCGGTATTCGAGCTGGCGCGCTCTAAAGATCAATCTTTTTAAGTCGAAGACACGACGACCTGATTGCTGAGAGTCATTGCGTTATGGGCGTGCCCAAAGTCTAATGAGGTGGTTACGGCCCGGAGGCTGGTCCTCGGGGCGGTGCGCGCCCTCCTGCCGTACTTGCTGGTCGTGGCTGCGGTGGGAGGTGCCGGGTGGGGCCGTCGGTGCGCGGCGGGCCGACGGACCCACCCATCCCCCGACAGGCGGTACCGACGGTGAAGGTGGGTCCGAACAATGCGCTTCTTCCTCCGACCTCGGCGGTCGCGTCGGCGACGGCCGAACCGGTGGTCCACCTGCTACCGGTCGGTGGCGTGTCCGACGTTGCCGCCGGGTCAGGTCCGGGGGCGGCGGTTCGGGTGGACGTCGTTCGGGCGGCGCGGGCTGGACCCGGCCGAGGTGTACGCGTTCCTGGACCGGGTCGCCGCAGAGCTGACCGCCGCTTACGACGCGGTGGCCGCCAGCCGGGAGGAGAGCCGCCGTACCAGGGATGCCCTGCGGCGGTGGCAGGCGGAACAGTTCCAGGCGCGCAACGAGCGGGGATGGCAGCGGTGACCGAGCGGTGGGTGATCCATCTGCCGGTGACCGCCCCGGACCTGTCGGCCGCGCAGCGGCTCGCCCGGGTGGTGGCCCGGTGGACCCGGATACTTCCGCAGACCGACCCGGGTGAGCTGACGGTGTCGGCGGAGGACGCCCAGGGCGTACGGCATCGGGTCTTCTGTGACCTGAGGATGGTCGGTGGCCGGCGGTGCCAGTTGGGGGCCGACCACGACGGGGCCTGCGGGAACGGGTCGGTGCTGCGGTGACCGGGGTTCCGACGATCGTGTGCCCGGAGTGTTCCGGGCTGACCCACACGGTGCTGCGGTGCGAGTGCGTCAGCGGCGGCGACCAGCTCATCGTCGACGGAGCCGGGTACGCGGACGAACCGTACCGGGACTGTCGGCTGTGTCGCGGTGACGGGAGCGTCCTGCGGCCGTGCCTGTGGTGCGGGCGGACCGGGGTGCGCCGGGCGGAGCTGGTCGTGTCGGTGGTGAACGTGGACACCGGCGCTGTCGCCTCGCAACGGATTCGACCAGGCAGGATCACCGTCGAGCGCAGACCAGACGGGGTCTGGGCGATGCCGTTGCGGCCGGTGGTGGACCGGCTCGCCTTCCGGGTCGGGGCCGTCGAGGTGGCCGGACTTCCGGCGGTCGGCCCCGACCCGGACGGGACCCTCGTGTGGCTGCCCCGGCACTGGGAGCCCGACCTGCCTGCCGTCCGGCGGCACCGGATCGAGGCGGAGGCCCTGGCCCGGGGGGACCACTCGCCGTGGCGGGTACTGCTCGGGCGCAGCGTCCCACCGGCCGCCCCGCCCGACCCGGGACGCCATCTGGGGGAGCTGTGCCGGGTGGCCAACCTCCTCCACCTCGATCTCGTCGTCGAGGCCCGGGACCAGCACGGACAGGTGGTCTGGGACGTCCGCTACGAGCTGCCCGGTGGCACCGTCCCCGTCGACCCCCACCTGTACGAGGTGGGCCTGCCCTCCGCAGTCGCCGCCACGACGATCGTCACCGCGACGGCCCGGCTCGGTGAGACCGGGCTGACCGCGCCCGCGTACACGGTGCGTTCCTCGCTCGGGGTGCTCCCCGCCCCCACCGTCGTCGACCTGGCCGAACTCGAACGGTGGCTGAGAGTGGACCTCGCAGGCGCACCCGGAGCGCAGGTGATCTGGCGCAACGGCCGGTGGTGGCACACCCGACTGCGCGAGGGCGACCCGATCGAGGAACTGCACGAATGGGACACCGGGCAGGTCGTCCGGTACGTCACTCCTCGCCTCCTGCGGGTCACCGAGCCGCCCGATCCGACCTGGTGGGGTGCCCCGATCCGGGGCCACGAATGTCCGGACTGCCGCCCCGGTGACCTGTTACGCCGCTGCGGCTGTCGGGGGCGCGGCGCCGACCCCCACCCGGACTGCCCCCGCTGCTGTGGGGCGGGCCTCGCCCCCGGCCAGGGAGCCTGCCCGACCTGCGGGGACAGTCGTCGGATCCACTCTGCTCTCACGGTGACCGTCACCGACCTGACCCGCGCCACCCACCACCTGTGGCAACCGACTGTCGAACTGCCGACCGCCGGTGGGCGGGTCGCCGGGGGTTCGACCGCCGGGGAGGCGGCCGTCCGGGTCGGGCGTCACCCCGACGGGACGCCGATCCTCCAGCTCCGCGAGCACTACCGCGCCGCCGGTCTCGCCGACCGGTTCGGCGTACGCCCGGAACACCTGATCCGGCTCGACCAGCCCGGCGGGCACCCCCTCGGTCAGGATCTCCTCGAAGGCACCCTCACCGGCCCGGACCCCGACACCGCCCCCGGCCCGGACTCCCAGGCACCCCGCCCCGGCCCGGACTCCCAGACCCCCGGCCCGAGTGGCGACGACCCGGCGCGGCGGTACGTCACCCGGGCCGCCCGGGGGGTGCCCGGTGCCCGGCTCCTCGTCCTGGGCCGACCACCGGCGGCACCTCCGACAGTCGAGCTGATCCGCCTCGCCGTCGGACTCGACCTCGCCGTCACCGTCGTGGCCTGCGACCACCGGCGTGACGCCACCGATCCGAACCGGCTCCACGGCGTACGGTGGCGCGTCGACCTCACCTCCAGGAGTGCCGACGTCGACCTGCGTCCGCCCTGGTGGCCCAGTGTCGAAGCCGCTGTCGCGGACTGCTTCGCCCACCTCGGCCCGGCGCTGCGGGGCACAGTGCCGACCTCCCCGCACCGACCACTTCCCGCCCCTACGACGGCGACTCCTGTCGGTACGCCTGATCCGACCCCGGAGCTGCGTCGACTCGCCCGCCGGCATGCCGGTCAGGTCGTCGCCGTCCGTCTCGACGGCACCGGCTGTCGGTTCTTCCCGGCCGACCCCACCGGCCCCCACACCCCACCCTCGCCCGTGAGCATCGAGGAGTGAAGCGGGGTCAGCCGTGGTGGCGGTAGGTGGCGAGGGTGGCGGGGAGGCCGCGTCGGATGATCTCGGAGCGGTCGGTGTCGCCCCGCAGGATCGCCGCTGCTGTCTTGCGGGCCTGGTCGACTGTGAAGTGCGGGGGGAGCATCAGCTCGGCGGCGTCCACCATCGCGTTGACCACGACCGGGCGGTCGGCGGTGAGCACCCGGTCCCAGAGTCCGGGGACCTGGTCGGGGGAGTCGACCAGTTCGCCGCGCAGCCCCAGGACCTCCGCCCAGTGGTGGTACGCCACGTCCGGCACGTCCTGGCTGTCCGGGAACATCGGGCTGCCCTCGGTGGAGCGCTGTTCCCAGCTGACGAAGGCCAGTTCCCGGTTGTTGAGGACCAGGATCACGAATCTCGGGTCTGCCCACTGACGCCAGTACTTCGCCACCGTGATCAGCTCGTTGACCCCGTTCATCTGCATCGCCCCGTCGCCGAGCAGGGCGACGACGGGTCGGTCCGGGTGGGCGAACTTCGCCGACAGGGCGTACGGCATTCCGCCGCCCATCGACAGCAGGGTGCCGGAGAGGCTGGCCAGCATCCCGGGGCGGACCCGGACGTGGCGGGCGTACCAGGCGGTGGCGGTGCCGCAGTCGACGGCCAGCATCGCGTCGTCGGGAAGCGACTCGTCGAGGGTGCGGAAGAGCAGTTGCGGGTTGACCGGGCGGGCGGCCTGTTCGGCCAACTCCCGCTGACCTGCCCGCCACGCCGACGTCGCCTCGCCGATGGCGGCCCGCCACCGGGTCGGGGCCGCTTCGGTGCCCAGGGCGGCACGGAGCGCCCGGAGGGTGGGACCGGCGTCGCCGGTCAGGTTGACCTCCGTCGGGTAGCGCAGCCCCATCCGGGTGCCGTCCACGTCGATCTGCACCGCACGGGCCCGTCCCTCGGGGGGATAGAACTCGGAGTACGGCATGTTGCTGCCGACGATCAACAGCGTGTCGCACTCCTGCATCATCTGCCAGCTCGGGCGGGTGCCGAGCAGCCCGATCGCCCCGGTGACCCAGGGCTCCCGGTGGTCGACGGCGGCGAAGCCGAGCAGCGCCACCGCCACACCGGCCCCGAGCCTGTCGGCGATCAGGCGTACCTCCTCCTCTGCGCCGAGGGCACCCTGGCCGACGAGCATCGCGACCCGCTCGCCGCCGCGCAGCACCTCCGCCGCCCGGCGCAGGTCGGCCTCGGGCGGGACGGTGGTGGCGCTGCTCGGGACGGCGCTGGTGTGGTAGTAGCCGTGGGCGTGTGGGGGGTCGGGGACCGCCGGTTCGTCCTGCACGTCCAGGGGCAGGACCAGGGCGGTCACGGTACGCCGGGCGAGCGCGGTGCGGCAGGCCCGGTCCACCAGGTGGCGGACCTGGGAGGGGTGGTCCAGTTGGGCCAGGAAGTCCGAGGCGACGTCCTTGTAGAGGGCGAGCAGGTCGACCTCCTGGTAGTAGCCGCCGCCCTCGGCGGTGAGCGCGGTGTTGCCGACCAGGGCCACCACCGGTTGGTGGTCGAGTTTGGCGTCGTACAGGCCGTTGAGCAGGTGGATCGCGCCCGGTCCGCTGGTGACCAGGGCACAGCCGATCGGGCCGCCCCCGTACTTGACGTGGGCGCTGGCGGCGAAGCCGGCGGTCTCCTCGTGGCGTACCTGGATGAACTCGGTGTGGTCCTCGGCACGTTGCAGCGCCGAGGTCATGCCGTTGATGCCGTCTCCGGGAAAGCCGAAGTAGCGGTGTACGCCCCACTGGGCGAGCCGGGCCACGATGTGGTCGGCGACAGTCGCATTCCGGCGCAGTCGACCGTCCGTGCCCCTACCGTCCTGGTTGCCCCGCATCGGGTCCGCCCTTCCGCCTGGTCGTCCGTGGCGCGCGCCTTCCCCCTCGACGGCGGGAGAAACGTCCGGCAGCGGGCGGACCGGGTCCCGGTCGACGGTGGAAGGCACGCGTGGACGGTGGGCGGACCGGGTCCCCCTCGACGGCGGAGGGAACGTCCGGACGGTGGTCGGGCAGAATCGTCGCCGTGCCCGTCGACGAGATCACCGACCCGGACGACGACCGGATCGCCGACTACCGTGCCCTGACCGACGTCGAGCTGCGGACCCGGTGGGAACCGCCGCACGGGTTGTTCATCGCCGAGGGGGAGTTGGTGCTGCGGCGGGCGCTGCGGGCCGGGTACCCACCCCGGTCGTTCCTCGTCGACGCCAAGCGGGTGGGCCAACTCGCGGACCTCGACACCGGTTCTGCTCCGGTCTACGCGGCGACTCCCGACGTCCTGGAGCGGGCCACCGGGTTCCACGTGCACCGGGGGGTGCTCGCCTCGTTCCACCGTCGGCAGTTGCCGACGGTCCCACAGGTGTTGGAGACGGCCCGTCGGGTGGTGGTCCTCGAAGACGTGAACAACCATACGAATCTGGGTGCCATCTTCAGGGCGGTGGCGGCGCTGGGGGTGGACGCGGTGCTGCTCTCCCCGTCCTGCGCCGACCCGCTGTACCGGCGCAGCGTACGGGTCAGCATGGGGGAGGTCTTCGCGGTGCCGTACGCCCGGTTGGAGCCCTGGCCGGACGGGCTGGCGCAGGTCCGCGCGGCCGGGTTCACGGTGCTGGCGATGACCCCGGCACCGGACGCGGTGCCCATCCAGCGGCTCACCCCCGCCCAGCGGGACCGGACGGCCCTGCTGTTCGGGGCGGAGGGGCCGGGGCTGAGCCAGGGGGCCATGGCCGCCAGTGACCTGCGGACGGTGATCCCGATGCGTCGTGGGGTGGACTCGCTGAACGTGGCCGCCGCCACCGCCGTGGCCTGCTGGGAGTTGGGCCGCGACGACCTGCCCTGACCGGCCCGGCGCTCCGGCCCCCCGGCGGGCGTCAGGTGGTGGTCAGGTGCTTGCCGTTCTCGGGGACCCCGGCGGTGGGCGGGCCGTCGTCGACGCGGATGCCGGTGAAGCGCAGTGGCAGGCCCCGGGCGGCCGTCGCGTCGGGGCGGTCCATGAGGTGGGCGTGGACGTGGGGTTCGGTGCTGTTGCCGGAGTTGCCGCAGCGTCCGATCTGCTGTCCGGCCTCGACCCGGTCCCCGACCCGCACGGCGACCGAGCCCTTGACCAGGTGGGCGACGAGGGCGAAGGAGCCGTCCCCGGCGTCGATGACGACGTGGTTGCCGAGGACCGCCGACGGGCCGGCGAGGTCCCGGAAGGCCGCCTCGGCGAAGAGGTAGGCCACCGACCAGATCTTGGTACGGCTGCGGTGGTCGCGGGTGCCGTCGGTGACCCGTACGACGGTGCCGGTGACCATCGCGAGGACCGGCTGCCCGAAGGCAGGGTAGTCCTCGGCCGGGCGCATCCCCGGTCCCGCCCCGAACTCCGGGCGGGTGCCGTGGCCCTCCTCGGGGAGGGGGTCGTAGACCAGGTCGATGGCGTGGGACTGGCCGTAGCCACGGGTGCCGTGGCTGGGTACCCGGGTGGCCGGGCTGTTGAGGGCCAGCCATCGCCCGGTCACCGGGGGGTGCACCTCCCGGACCGGAGCATCAGGTACGTCCCCGACGGGCAGGAGGATCCCGGCGGCGCCGACCAGCCCGAGGCCGGTACCGACCAGGAGGGCGACTTCGAAGATCGTCCCCGCTCCCGGCCAGAACAGCCGGACGAGGATCGCCAGGGCGGCAAGCCCCAGTCCACTGAGGAGGATTGGACGGGAGTGACGCCGCAGGGCTTCGATCATGGTCGACACGGGGCTCAATCTACGACGGACCGGCCCGGACCGCAGCGGTAGCGACCCGGCGGCCCGGTTCGGCTCGTAGCGGTAGCGGTAGCGGCCCGGCGGCCCGATTCGGCTCGTAGCGGTAGCGGTAGCGGCCCGGCAGCCCGGTTCGGCTCGTAGCGGTAGCGGCCCGGAGCGGCTCGCGATGGTGGCCCGGCTATCGACCAATTGGTCTGACCTCTCCGGTGTGATGGGTGCGTTCCCACGGTGTCGTCCCTCGTCGTCCGGCCGCTCATGATCGCCCCGGATCGCCCCGGAGCGTCGAGATCCGTCGGACGGCGGGCGGAGCCGACCGTTCTGCCGATCCGGGGATCACCCGCTTGAGCAGGGTCTTCGTTGCGATGGCGTTAATTGGGCCGGGTTGGATAACGGTCGGGTCACGGGATCTTCCCAAGATGTTTGCCGCTCACATAGCGTGCCCCAAGGCAGGAGGTCAGACCTCCATCCTCATGCCTCTTCCCGTCGTCAGGGCGGGGGAGGGGCCCGAGCGGACCGAGGTGAGCTGGTTGGTGCAGGAAGTAGCCCCCCGATACGACGGATACCGGTCGTTCGACTACCTGGAACCCCGGGTCGACTACAAGGTCTTCGACCTCGCCCCCCAGCTCGGCCGGGTGCCCGAGCACGACCTCGGGCTCAGCGACGACCAGCGGCAGCGGGTGTCCCGGCTGCTCACCGAGCAGATGGCGATCTCCCTGCACGAGCACCCGAAGATCCTGCCGGCCGACGTCACCGAGCTGCGCGACTACAACCGCACCGGGCGCAACTCCTTCGGCTTCGAGGGGCTCGCCCGCTCCGGGATGACCGCCGTGTTCGACAACTTCATGAACGGCACCGGCTGCGTCACCAGCGAGCACGCCTGGAAGTGGGACGACGTCATCTACGACATCGGTCTGCGCTTCGCCGACGTGGCCAAGCAGGACTACGTGGTGGTGGCCACCACCCTGGAGGAGATCTTCGCGGCCAAGCGCGACGGCCGGCTCGCCCTGGTGGCCGGGCTTGAGGCGGCCACGATGATCGAGAACGAGCTGGACCGGATCGACATCCTCTACGGGTTCGGGGTCCGGCAGATGGGCATCGCCTACAGCCAGGCGAACATGCTCGGCTCCGGGCTCTCCGAGGTCACCGACGGCGGCCTGACCCACTTCGGGCGGCGCGCGGTGACCCGGATGAACAAGCTCGGCATCGCCATCGACGTGTCCCACTCCGGGGACCGGACCTCCCTGGAGGTCGTCGAGGCGTCCCGGGTGCCGGTCTTCATCACCCACGCCGGGGCCCGCACCGTCTGGAACACCCCCCGGATGAAGTCCGACGAGGTGATCCGGGCCTGTGCCGAGCGCGGTGGGGTGATCGGTATCGAGGCCGCCCCGCACACCACCCTGTCGGAGAAGCACCCGCACCACTCGATCGAGTCGGTGATGGACCACTTCACCTACTGCGTCGACCTGGTCGGGATCGACCACGTCGCCTTCGGCCCGGACACCAACTTCGGTGACCACGTCGGGCTGCACGACAGCTTCACCCAGCACCTGGCGATCAGCAACGCACACGGGGCCGTGGAACACCCCCGGGTGCCGTACGTCTCCGGCATGGAGAACCCGGCCGAGTGCTTCAGCAACATCGTCGGCTGGCTGGTCAAGCACGACTACTCCGATGACGAGATCACCAAGGTCATCGGCGGCAACATCGTTCGCGTCCTTCAGGAGGTCTGGTGAGCACGTCAAACATCCGCCGACACGGCCGGTGGCGGGTCGCCGTCGCGGTCGGCGCGGCCGCCGCGCTGGCACTGTCCGGCTGCGGCCTCAACGAGGGCAACGACTCCGGTGAGGGTTCCTCCAACGGCGCCGGCACGGTCCTGCGCATCGGCACCACCACCGACGTCTCCAACTTCAATCCCCTGCAGTCGCTGTCCAAGACCGACTCCTGGATCCTCAACGCGATGTACCCGCACCTGCTGCGCATCGACGAGAACGCGCAGAAGGCCCCGGAGTTGGCCAAGGACTACGGGTACGAGGACGACGGCAAGACCGCCGTGTTCAACCTCCGCGACGACTTCACCTGGACCGACGGCAAGCCGGTGACGGCCGAGGACGTCAAGTTCAGCGCCGAGAAGATCATGGAGTACAAGCTCGGCAACGTGGCCGCGAAGCTCACCTGGGTCGAGTCGATCGAGGCCCCGGACGCCACGACAGTCAAGTTCAAGCTCTCCCAGCCGTACGCGCCCTTCGCCGAGGGCGTCGGCTTCTGGATGTCGATCGTGCCCAAGCACGTCTTCGAGCAGGCCGGTGACCTGTCGAAGTTCGCCAACGACTCCGACTGGGTCGGTGGTGGACCGTTCGTGCTCGACAGCGCCACCAGGGGTCAGCGCTACGTGATGAAGCGCAACGACAACTACCCCCTGGCACCCGACGGCAAGCCGGCCCTGACCCAGGTCGAGTACCGGGTCTACCCGGACGTCAACACGATGATGCTGGCGCTGCGCAACGGCGACATCGACCTGATGGGCAACCCGGTCCCGGCCTCGGCGACCAAGTCGTTCGAGGACGACGAGAACATCGAGCTGACCAAGGTCGGGGCGCTGGGCTTCGCCCACCTGACCTACAACATGACCAACGAGCACCTCGCCAAGCAGGAGGTCCGCCAGGCGCTGTCGATGTCGGTCGACACCAAGGCGATCATCCAGTCCGTGTTGCAGGGCGACGGCCAGCAGATGGCCGGTCCGATCTCGCCGATCTTCAGCGAGTACGACAACACCGAGATCCAGCCGTACCCGTTCGACCCGGAGGGGGCCAAGGCCAAGCTGGCGGCGGCCGGTTACACCGACGGCAACGGCGACGGGTTCTTCGACGGTCTCACCTTCGGTGTCGCCTGCGACCAGTCCAACGCCAACATCACCCGGGTGGTGCAGCTGTTCCGGGAGAGCGCGGCCAAGGCCGGTGTCAAGCTGGAGAACGAGTGCGTGGAGCGCAACACGTTCCTGGCCCGCACCAAGAGCGGTGAGTACGACATCGACGCCACCCAGTGGGGTGTCTTCGACAACCCGATGGACCAGCTGCGCAGCACCTACCTGTCCAGCAACCCGGGCGGCATCAACTACAACCTGCTCAAGTCCGACGAGATGGACCGCCTGATCAACGACGCGGCGGGCACCACGGACCACGCTGCCTTCGTCGAGAAGATCAAGAACATCGACAAGGTCGTGCACGAGCAGGCGTACCTGACCCCGCTGTACGTGGAGAACTTCCAGTTCGCCCACAACTCCAGCAAGTTCACCGGCTTCGTCGCGTCGCCGTCGGACCTGCTCGGCATGGTCACCGCGTACTCGTTGGCCCAGGTCAAGCCGGTCGGCTGAGCCGGCACACACACCCGAGAAGGGAAAGGGGGTCCCCGTGGCACGGTTCGTGCTCAGCCGGGCGGTGAAGGCCGTCCTGACCGTGTGGATCGCGATCACCGCGACGTTCTTCCTGCTCCGGCTGCTGCCCGGGGACCCCACGACCCTGATGGTCGAAGGGGACATGACCCCGGAGATGCAGGAGGCGCTGCTGCGCACGTACGGCCTGGACCGGCCGTTGTGGGAGCAGTACGTGTCCTACCTGCGGGAGTTGACCCAGGGTAACTTCGGCATCTCGTTCCGGCAGATCCAGCCGGTCACCGACATCCTGGTGGACCGGCTGCCGTGGACGCTCATGCTGGCCGGTACCGCGTTCCTGGTGACCATCGCCATCGGCATCCCGATCGGGGTGTACGCGGCGGTGCACCGGGGCCGCTGGCCGGACAAGGTCCTCCAGGCCGCCGGGATCGGCGGACACGCCCTGTTCGTGCCGAGCGTGGCGATGCTGCTGCTGGTCTACCTCGGTGCCCAACTCGGCTGGTTCCCCATCGGCGGGGCGATCGACCCGGACACCCGGGGGTTGGCCGCGTACCTGAGTCTGGCCCACCACCTGGTGCTGCCGGTGGCGTCCCTGGTCCTGGTGCAGCTCGGGCCGTACGCGTTGACGTTGCGGACCAACATGATCGAGGTCCTCGGCGAGGACTACATCCGGGCCGCGCGGGCCCGGGGGCTGTCCACCCGACGTCGGGTGTGGAAGCACGGCCTGCGCAACGCCATCCTGCCGGCGCTGACCCTGATGGGTCTGCAACTGGGCACCCTGGTCGGCGGGGCGGTGCTCACCGAGACCGTCTTCGCCTACCCCGGTGTCGGTCGACTGATCTTCGAGGCGGTCGGGCAGCGCGACTACCCGGTGCTCCAGGGCGCCTTCATCATGCTCGCCGTCACGGTGGTCGTCGCGAACACCCTGACGGACCTGCTCTACGCCGTCCTCAACCCGCGGATCCGGTTGTGATCCGCCGATACCCGGCCGGGGCCGGGCGTCCGGCCCCGGCCCGGCACCGGCCGGGCGGTCCGCCCGCCCCCGGCCGTCACGCCCCGACGGTCGTCGTCGACGAGAGGAGAGTCCGGTGAGCGCTCCGGTGCTGACCGAGCAGACGGTGCCGCCCACCGAGCCCCAGGTCGGGGCCACCCGGGCGGCCTGGCGGGAGTGGCTGCGCCAGCCGTCGGCCCTGGTGTCGGTGGCGATCCTGCTGGTGATGGTGCTGCTGGCGGTCTTCGCCCCGCTGATCGCCGACGAGCCCGGTGGGACCGGCGCGGAGGTCCTGCAACCCCCGTCGGGGCGGCACTGGTTCGGCACCGACGACCTGGGGCAGGACATCTTCGCCCAGGTGGTCTGGGGCACCCGGACCAGTCTGGTGATCGGGGTGGCGGCCTCCCTGATCGCCCTGGTGCTGGGCACCGCGATCGGTCTGGTCTCGGCGTACGTGCGAGGGGTCGACGCGGTCGGCACGGTGATCACCGACGTGATGCTGGCGCTGCCCACCCTGCCCCTGATGATCATGTTGGCGGCGGTGGTCAGCCCCAGCGTGGTGACCCTGACCGTGATCATCGGCGTGTTCGCCTGGCCCGAGGTGGCCCGACTGATCCGCTCCCAGGGCCTGGTGGTGACGGCCATGCCGTACATCGACGGGGCCCGGGTGCTCGGTGCCAGCGGGTGGCGGATCGTCTCCCGGGAGATCCTCCCGGCGGTGATCCCGCTGATGGTGGTGAGCGTCCTGCTGACCGCCTCCCGGGCGGTCATCTCCGAGGCCGGTCTGAGCTTCCTCGGCCTGGGCGACCCGGACTCCTGGTCCTGGGGTCGGATCCTGCTCAACGCCCAGCGCAGCGGCGTGGTCACCATCGCCTGGTGGCAGACGCTCTTCCCGTCCCTGGCGATCCTCCTGCTGGTCCTCGCCGCGACGGTCGCCGGAATGCGCTTCAACGACTCCCGCGACCCACGACGCAACGGAGGCTGACCCGTGCGGCTGCCCGACAGTTTCTACTCCACCGTCCGCGCCCGGCTGACCGAGGCGCTGAACGAGCGTGACCTGGACGGATTCCTGGCCAGTTCGCCTGCGGACGTCGCCTTCCTCAGCGGGTTCTTCTACATCGCCACCGAGCGTCCGGTCTACCTCTGGATGCCCCGCGAGGGCGACCCGCTGCTTGTCCTCCCGCACCTCGACGTCGAGTACGCGGCCCAACAGGGGGTGGCCCTCGACACCGTCAGCTACGCCGAGTTCCCGGGGCTGGTAACCCCCGAGCAGACCCTCGCCGCCGCGCTGACCGGACGTCGTACCCGCCGGATCGGGTTCGGCGCCGGGCTCACCGTCGGCGCGTTGGGCAAGCTCACCGCCGCCCTGCCCGCCGCCGACCTGGTGCCCACCGACGCGGTGGCGACGCTGCGGCTGCGCAAGTTCCCCGAGGAGATCCCGCTGCACGAGGCGGCGGCCCGGATCTGCGACGACATGCTCGCCGCCGGTCGGGAGCTGATCGCCGAGGCCCTGCGGGCGGGTCGGGAGCTGCCCCGCGAGGACGAGATCGCCCGCCACGTCATCGGGTACGGCACCGACCGGATGTACGCCGAGTACGACATGGTCGTCTACACCACGAAGCTGGCCGGGGGACTGGTCTACGCCGGCCCCAACTCGGCGCTGCCGCACGGCCTGCCGACCCGGCGACGGATCCAGCCCGGCGACACCCTGATCCTCTCCCTCGGTGCGGCGGTGGCCAGCCGGTTCGTGGAGAGCGAACGGACCTTCGTCGTCGGTGAGCCCACCGCCGAGCAGCGCCGTTACTACGAGGCCGACCGGGAGGCCCAGCAGGTGGGCACGGAGGCGATGCTCGTCGGCCGGACCTGCGCCGAGGTCAACCGGACCTGCCTGGACGTGCTGCGCGGACACGGCCTGGGCGACTACATCAGGCACCGGCAGGGCCACGGGATCGGGTTGCAGAACCACGAGCCGCCCTGGGTGGCCGACGGGGACGACACGGTGCTCGCCGACGGGATGCTGCTCTCCAGCGAGCCCGGCGTCTACGTCCCCGGGCACGCCGGTTACCGGATCTCCGACACCGTCCTGGTCACCGGCGCCGGTCCGCGTCGCCTGACCAGCTACCCCCGCGACCTGGAAGCCAACATCATCGAGGGAGTCCGATGAAGATCAACGGTGCCGAGCTGGTGGTCGAGGCGTTCGGCCCCGAGGACGCCCCGGCCATGATCGTCCACCACGGCGCGCCCGGCCTCGGGTCCCGCTCCGAGCCGACCCGGTCTTTCGGGCCGTTCGCCGACCGGATGCGGGTCATCGTCTTCGACGCCCGGGGGTCGGGGGAGTCCAGCGACGACGAGCCGTTCACCCACGAGCAGTGGGTCGCCGACGTCGACGCGATCCGCGAGCACTTCGGCTACGACCGGATCGTGATGGCCGGCGGATCGTACGGCGGGTTCATCGCCATGGAGTACGCCATCGCCCACCCCGACCGGGTCAGCGCGCTGATCCTGCGCGACACCGCCGCCGACACCGCCCACGACCACCTCGCAGTGGACCGGGCCCGCACCACCGACCGCACGGTGATCCCGCAGTGGGCCATCGACCGGATCGGGACCGGGCGGTTCACCAGCGACGACGAGCTGCGCGACTACTGGCGGGCGATCCTGCCCCTCTACGACCACCAGCACGACCCGGCCAAGGACGCCGCCCGGCTGGCCGCCACCCGGTTCCACTACCGCACCCACAATGCGGCCTTCGGGCAGAACATGCCCGGATACGACCTCAAGCCGAAGCTGCCCGGCATCACCTGCCCCACCCTGGTGACAGTCGGACGGCACGACTGGCGTACCCCGGTCGAGGCGTCCCAGGTCATCGCGGACCTGATCCCCGACGCCCGGCTGGTGGTCTTCGAGCACTCCGGACACTCCCCGCAGCTGGAGGAGCCGGAGCGGTTCCAGCGGGTGGTCAGGGAGTTCCTCGACGAGGCCGGGGTCGGCTGACATGGATCCGCTGCTGAACGTCACCGACCTGCGGGTGTCGTTCCCCGGGCCGAGCGGACCGGTGAACGCCGTCAACGGGGTGTCCCTGGAACTCGCCCCCGGCCGGACCCTCGCCCTGCTCGGCGAGTCCGGCTCCGGCAAGAGCGTCACCGCCCAGGCGGTGATGGGGATCCTCGACGTCCCCCCGGCGAAGGTCACCGGGTCGGTGACCCTACGGGGGCGGGAGCTGCTGTCCCTGTCCCCACGGGACCGGGACAGGGTCAGCGGCGAGGAGATCGGCATGGTCTTCCAGGACGCCATGGCCGCCCTCAACCCGGTCTTCACCGTCGGCGACCAGATCACCGAACTCCTCCGGGTCCGCCGGGGGATGTCCCGCGCCGACGCCCGCCGCCGCGCCGTCGAACTGCTCGACCGGGTACGCATCCCCGCCCCCGCCGACCGGGTCAAGGACTACCCGCACCAGTTCTCCGGCGGGATGCGCCAACGGGTGATGATCGCCCTGGCCATCGCGTTGGAACCGGCGGTGCTGATCGCCGACGAGCCCACCACCGCCCTCGACGTCACAGTCCAGGCGCAGGTCATGGAGCTGATCGCGGAGATCCAGCGGGACACCGGAACGGGACTGCTGCTGATCACCCACGACCTGGGGGTGGTCGCCGAGGTCGCCGACGACGTCGCCGTCATGTACGCCGGACGGATCGTCGAACGCGGCACCGTCGAGCAGATCTTCGACGGGCCGGCCCACCCCTACACCGAGGGGCTGCTCGCCTCGATGCCCCGGGTGGACCGCACCGACGAGCAGTTGTACGCCATCCCCGGCTCCCCGCCCAACCCGGCGCGGCTGCCGACCGGCTGCCCGTTCCACCTGCGCTGCCACCGGGTCACCGACGTGTGCCGGAGCACCCTGCCGGCCCTGGAACCGTTGCCTGCCGGTCGTGCCAGCGCCTGTCACCACCGCACGGAGGTGTTGGATGCCACCCAGTGACGACGTCGTGCTCCGGGTCGAGAACCTGGTCAAGCACTTCCCCCTCAAACGCAGTGGATCGCTGCGGGCGAGCGGGGTGGTGAAGGCCGTCGACGGGATCAGCTTCGACCTGCGGCGGGGGGAGACCCTCGGGGTGGTAGGGGAGTCCGGGTGCGGCAAGAGCACCCTGGCCCGGACCCTGGTCGGCCTGGAGAAGCCCACCTCCGGCACCGTCCGCTTCGGCGACGAGGAGGTGCACACCGCCCGGGGCCGACGGCTGCGGGCACTGCGGCGACGCATCCAGATCGTGCTCCAGGACCCGTACACCTCGCTGAACCCGCGTCGGACGATCCGGGAGATCCTCACCCAGCCCTTCGAGATCCACCCGGAGGTGCTGCCGAAGGCCCGCCGGACCGAGCGGATCTCCGAACTCCTCGACCTGGTCGGCCTCGACCCGAGCCTGCACCTGGACCGGTACCCGTACCAGTTCTCCGGCGGTCAACGCCAGCGCATCGGCATCGCCCGCGCCCTGGCCCTGCAACCCGACGTGGTGGTCTGCGACGAGCCGGTCTCCGCCCTCGACGTCTCGGTCCAGGCGCAGGTGGTGAACCTGCTGGAACGGTTGCAGAAGGAGATCGGGGTGGCGTACGTCTTCATCGCCCACGACCTGTCAGTGGTCCGGCACATCTCCGACCGGGTCGCCGTGATGTACCTCGGCAAGCTGGTCGAGACCGGTCCCGGTGCCCCGCTGTACGACGCGCCCCGGCACCCGTACACCAAGGCCCTGCTGTCGGCGGTCCCGGTCCCGGAACCCGCCGGTCGCTCCGACAGGCAGCGGATCCTGCTCGCCGGTGACCCGCCCAGCCCGGTGAACCCGCCGTCCGGCTGCCGGTTCCGAACCCGCTGCTGGCAGGCCACCGACACCTGCGCCACCCAGGAGCCCGCCCTGAGCGGTCCGGAGCACCCGGTCGCCTGCCACTACCCGCTGGCCGCGTGACGAGCCGGCACCACCCGTCGGCCGCGTGACCGGCCGGCACGTCCACGAAGGAGACACACTGTGCTGCAAGAACCCGCGCCGCGGTACCAGGGCCACAAGTCCTACGAGTACCTTGAGCCGCACTCGGACTACCGGGTGTTCGCGTTGGCGCCGGAGCTCGGTCGGGTGCCCGGACACGACCTCGGCCTGACCGACGCGCAACGAGAGCGGGTCACCCGGCTGTTGACCGACCACATCGCCGTCTCGCTGCACGAACACCCGGTGATCCTGCCCGAGGACGTCAGGGAGCTGCGCGCGTACAACCGGACCGCCAGGCAGCGCACCGGCTTCGAGGGGCTGTCCCGCTCCGGGCTCACCGCCGTGTTCGACAACTTCATGGCCGGGGCCTCCTGCGTCACCAGCGAGAACGGCTGGAAGTGGAACGACCTGGTGTACGCGGTCGGGATGCGGCTGTCCGACGTCTACAAGCAGGACTACGTGACCCTGGCGACCTCGCTCGCCGACATCCACGCCGCCAAGCGGGACGGCCGACTGGCCCTGGTCGCCGGGCTGGAGTGCAGCAGCCCGATCGAGAACGAGCTGGACCGCATCGACATCCTGTACGGGTTCGGGATCCGGCAGCTCGGCATCGCCTACAGCCAGGCCAACATGCTCGGCGGTGGCCTCTCGGAACGCCACGACGGCGGCCTGACCCACTTCGGGCGCCGCGCCGTCGACCGGATGAACAAGCTCGGCATCGCCATCGACATCTCCCACTCCGGGGACCGGACCTCCCTGGACACCATCGAGGCGTCCCGGGTGCCGGTCTTCATCACCCACGCCGGGGCGCGGGCGGTGTGGGACACCTCCCGGATGAAGCCGGACGAGGTGATCCGAGCCTGTGCCGAGCGGGGTGGGGTGATCGGTATCGAGGCCGCCCCGCACACCACCCTGTCGGAGAAGCACCCGCACCACTCGATCGAGTCGGTGATGGACCACTTCACCTACTGCGTAGACCTGGTCGGGATCGACCACGTCACGTTCGGCCCGGACACCATGTTCGGCGACCACGTCGGGGTGCACGACACGTACGCCGCCAACTACGCCCACGACGCCGGCAACCGCCCCGAGCACCCCCGGGTGGAGTACGTGTCCGGTGTGGAGAACCCCGCCGAGGCGTTCGGCACCATCGTCGGCTGGCTGGTCCGGCACGACTACTCCGACGACGAGATCGCCAAGGTGATCGGCGGCAACACCCTGCGGGTGCTGGAGCAGGTGTGGTGAGCACTGTCCACCCGACGGTGTCGGCCGGACCCGGCTGACGACTACACTCCGTACGCCCGGTCGGCGGCGGTGAGCGAGAGGTGACGTGGATGGCTCGGCGCGAGACCGCGCTCAAGGCGGCACAGGGTCGGCTACGGGAGTTGATCGGCAGCGAGTTCCACGCCGGTGACAAGCTGCCCAACGAGCGTGAGCTGGCCGACCTGCTGGAGGTCAGCCGGGCCACCGTCCGGGAGGTCCTCGGGCAGCTCTCCGCCGAGGGTGTGGTCCGTCGTACCTGGGGGATCGGCACCTTCGTGCACGAGCCCGACGGGAGGGTCCCGGTCGCCATCGGGGACGTCACCGCCCTGCGGGACCGGATCACCGCCTCCGGTCACCGTCCGGCCCTCAGCGACGCCACGGTGAGCCGGGTGCACTGCCCGGGGCACTGCGCCGAGACCCTGGGGTTGACGCCGGGCGACCCGTGCTGGCGGGTCGACAGACTCTTCGCCGTCGACGAGGTCCCGGCGGTGTTCATCCGCGACCACCTGCCGTTGCGGGTCGCCGACCGGGATCTCGACCCGTCCGGGCTGCTCAGCATCGACCTGGACATGTTCGAGTTCCTGGCCGTGGCGACCGGGATGCCGGTCCGGCGGGCCGAGATCGAACTCGCGGCGGTCCTCGCCGACGACGAGCTGACCGCCCGCCTCGGCGTCCCCACCGGACACCCGCTGATCAACGCCACCCAGATCGGGTACGGCGACGGTGACGTGGCCCTGTTCCACGGCCACATCACCGTCCGGACCGACATCCTTACCCTCCGGATCAGCCGGGGCGGCTGACCTCCCCGAAGAGGCCTTCCCTCACCCCTGGGGGGTGAGGTCGGTGAGGGCCTTGGCGTAGGCGGGCGGCACGAAGTTCGGGCCGCCGGGGGTGAAGACGTCGGAGCGGGCGGCTGTCGCCCACGCGGTCTCCGGGACGGCGTCGGCCAGGGCCAGGACCACCGGGGCGTCCCGCCACTGGTCCTGTTCGGCGAGGATCGCCAGAGCCGCCACCGACTCCTCCACCTCGCCGACGCACTCGAACGGCTTGTGCCCGTCCACGCCGAGCAGTTCCCGGTAGCCGGGGAGCTGACTCTCGTCGGCAAGGAGGTCCCCGCCGAAGATCCCGACCACCCGTTCCCGGGACATGTGGGGCGCCATCGCCAGGAAGACGAACCGGCACTTCGGGCAGTCCCGGCACCACCGTTCGCTCGCGTCGCGCAGCTTGAAGGCGGCGTTGCAGCTGGTCACCACGGCGTCGTACCTGTCGATGGCGGCGAAGAGCCGGGCGATGTGCAGCTCCGACAGCGACCGCAGGAGGCTGAAGTACGGCTCGGTCAGCCCGGCGTGCCCGGCCAGTGCCGCCCGCAGCAGCCCCTCGGCCTCGACCCCCTTGGACCACTGGTGGTTGACCTCGTGGCCGTTCCAGACCAGGTTCGGGTCCGACGCGGAGCGCTCGTTGGACATCACCACCGGGCCGAGCCCGTGCAGGACCGCGGTGGCCACCGCGATCAGCGAGTTGATCGCGGTGACCGGGATGTGCCCGTTGAGCGCCCCGGCCGCGTTCAGGTCGAACAGCACCGGGTCGATTCGCCGCCGGGCTGCGAGGGGGGCCAGCCCGGACGCCTCGTTCACCGCGACGATCACGTGGTTGGGGTTGACCGAGAAGGGCACCGGGTCGAACCCGGCCCCCCGCAGCGC
This sequence comes from Micromonospora sp. NPDC000207, assembly GCF_040300925.1. Lineage (NCBI taxonomy): Bacteria > Bacillati > Actinomycetota > Actinomycetes > Micromonosporales > Micromonosporaceae > Micromonospora > Micromonospora sp. NPDC000207. Next base: position 24,713 of record NZ_JBEPEQ010000036.1, on the reverse strand, counting down.
CTCCAGGCTGACCAGGGAGTCCTTTCCGCCACCGACGGCGCTCAGGGGCCGCAGCTCGGAGTTGTCGTAGACCCGGGCCGGGGGGACCTCACCCGGGGGCACCTCGGGGGCCAGCTCCAGGACGTGCGGAAGCTGGTTGCGGTAGGCGTACTCGGCGAGGCCCTGGGTGTAGACGGCGGTGACCAGCGCGACGGCGTCAGTGCCCAGCGGGGCGGGCAGCACCAGCCGGGGCGGGGCCGCCGTCTTGTAGTAGCTCACCCCGGCGACCAGGTGCAGCAGGGCCAGGACCCGGTCCAGGGTGGCCACCGTCTCGTCCGACGGCGGCTCGTCCGGCAGCGGAAGTGTGATCACCTCGGTGAACCGCTGCTCGCCGTCGGGGCCGGTCAGGGCGTAGTCGAACAACGCCTCGCCGGTGGCGAGATCGATCGAGTACGACGGGAAGGTGAAGGCGTCCATCCGCCGGAGCTGCTCGTTGGGCACACGCCATACTAGGCCCTGGTCCACCCCCGCCGTCTCGGGTGCGGGTGAACCCCGCTCATCGTGGAGGAGATCACCTGTGCGCCTGTCTGACCTGCGCGGACGTACCGTCGCCGTTTGGGGGACCGGTCGGGAGGGCCGGGCGGCGGTGACGGCGATCGCCGCCCACGCCCCGGCGGAACTGGTCGCCGTCGACGACAGCGCCAACTTCCTGGCCCTGCCCTGGGAGGGCGAGTTGGCCGCCGCCGCGCCGCTGGTCACCGGAGAACAGGGGTACGCCCGCCTGGCCGCCGCCGACGTGGTGGTCCGCTCCCCGGGGGTCCCGCAGACCCACCCCTGGATGGTGGAGCTGCGTCGGGCCGGGGTCACCGTCACCGGGGGGACCGCCCTCTGGATGGCCGACCACGCCGACCGGACCGTCGGGGTGACCGGGAGCAAGGGCAAGAGCACCACCGCCAGCCTGATCAGTCACCTGCTCACCGCCGTCGACAGACCGAACGTCTTCGGCGGGAACATCGGGGTGCCCCTGCTCGACCTCCCCGAGGCCGACAGGTACGTCCTGGAGCTGTCGAGCTACCAGTGCGCGGACCTGACCGAGTCGCCCCGGGTCGCCGTGGTCACCTCGCTCTTCCCCGAGCACCTCGACGCGCACGGCGGGGAGCGGGAGTACTACCGGGACAAGCTGAACCTGATCGCCCACGGCCCCCGGACGGTGGTCGTCAATGGTGGGGACCCCCGGCTGGCCGTCGAGTTGGGCGACCGGGCAGCGATCCGGGCGGGCACCCCGGACACCACGAACGTGGCCACCGGTGCCGACGGGACGCCCTGGTTCCACCTCGGTGACCGGCCGCTGTTCCCCCGGGCGGTCCTCCCGCTGGTCGGGCGGCACAACGAGGGCAACCTCTGTGTGGCCCTGGCCGTCCTGGACGCCCTCGGGGTGGACGTGGTCGACCAGCGGGACACCCTGGCGGTGGCGGTCGCCGGGTTCCAGGGGCTGGCCCACCGGCTCACCGAGATCGTCGACCCGTCGGGTCTCACCTTCGTCGACGACACCCTCGCCACCAGCCCGTACGCGGCCATGCACGCCATCGACGCGTACGACGGGCGGCCGTTGACGGTGATCGTGGGTGGCACCGACCGGGGGCTGGACTACACCCCGTTCGCCGAGCACCTGGCCGAACGGGAGATCACCGTCATCGGGGTGCCGGACAGCGGTCGACGGATCGTCGACGCGCTGGCCGGGCTGCCGAAGGTGCGTACCGAGGTGGTCGAGGACCTGGTGGACGCGGTCCGGCTGGCCCGACGGGTCACTCCGACCGGCGGGGTGGTCCTGCTCTCCCCGGCCGCCCCCAGCTACGGCCGGTTCCGCAACTTCGAGCACCGCTCCGAGGTTTTCGCCCAGGCGGTCGCCGACACCCGGGGCTGACCCGGCACGTGAAGGGCAACGGCGATCATGGGAAGGCGAAGAAGGGCAGGGTCAGTCCGCCGACGGCGGAACTCGTCCAGGCACCACGTCGAGAGCAGTCGGACGGTCGGCTCCAGCCAGCCGCCGCCCCCACAGAACACGTTCGGCAACCAGCGATCGAGGTAGCCCACCGTGGCCCACCTGCCCGCCGGTGAGGGGCCGGGTAGCCCTCGCATAAGGTGACCCATGGCACAGAATGCCTGTTCACGGGGGGTGAACCGGTGCCGGGGAGCCGCGTAGTGGGGAAGTCCGCAGTTTCACCGGTACGTGAAGGAGACCCCCCATGCCGAACCCGACTCCCGCCGCTACTCCCCAGCCGGCCCAGGCTGATTCCGTCGACCAGAAGACCGTCAGTGAGGTCGCAGCCATGCGCCCGGGGCAAGCCTCGATCGACATGCCGGAGAACATCAGGCGGACGATGATCGCTGCGGAGGCCAAGGCCGGGCTGCTGAAGATGTCCGAAGAGTTGGGCGACAGCCGCGAACATCAGAACTTCCGGCTGAACGACTACCTGGCGACTTCCGACCGAGCGAAGGAGCTGGTGGCCGAGTACGCGGCTCACCTGCCGTCGGCTCCACTGCCGAAGGCGCCGACTCCGCCTCCGGTGGCCCGGCCGACCGGCAGGGGCAGGTAGCAAGGCGATCAGCTGTCCGGGGAGTGGGCGTCGGCAAGGGCCTCGCCGAAGAGCCGTCCGGCGAGTTCCACGCAGCGCATCCGGGCCGGAGAGAAGTCATAGGGCATCTTGGTGATCGCCGTGGCGGCACTCATCTCCGTGCGCTCCTCCCCTGTCAGGTCGGCGTCGTAGGTTTCGAGGATCTTCTTCTCGGCCGCGTCGAGTCCAGCTGCCTCGATGGCCTGATTCAGGGCGATCAGGTGAGCGCATCGCTGTACGGCGAGCTCCTCGACGCGCGGGTCGTCGGGTTCGACGCCGTCGTCGAGGGCGGCCTCGGCCGCCTCCAGACGGTCCTCCTCGGCCCGCAGGTCGGGGTGGGTGGCCAGCACGATGAACGTGCCGGCCTGGATGGCGGCGCCCAGCGGCCCGAAGATCCGTTCTGTGACCAGGAGGGCGTCCAGGTCGGCGGGGCGCAACGCGCCCGGGGGCAGGTGGCTGAGCCGGTCCGTGACCAGCTCGGAGAGCAGCCCCAGTGGGCTGCCCACCGCCTGTAGTCGCTGGACAGCCGCGCGCCGCCGTCTGATGGCGGCCTCCTGCGCCGCCAGGGTCTCCTCCAGCCTGCCCAGGACCGACTCGATGTCCGGGGCTTGGTCCAGGGCTTCGTCTCCAGAGTCGTCCCGGGCCTCGCCGAAGGCGGTCCGCATGTCGTCCAGGCTGATACCGGCGTCGGCCATCTTGCGGATCCACAGCAGGCGGATCATGTCGTCGTAGCCGTAGCGGCGGCGGCCGTCACCGCCGCGCTCGGGCTCCGGCAGCAGACCGATCTGGTGGTAGTGGCGGATGGCGCGTGGGGTGATCCCGGCGAAGGCAGCGGCATCGCCGATCTTGACCTGGCGGGGAGGCGTGAGGAAGGGGTACATCGCAGGCAGCCTTTCGTGCTGAGGTGCCCCGACCCCACCACATGCCGTTACGGCATGTGCAACAACCCGTCCAGTTGCCACCGGGGCCAGGCCTAGCGTCGAGTGTTCCGGGGGATCGGTCGGGGTCGTCGTGCGGTGGGGGGCTGCGGGGTGGGAAGCGCCCGCAGCCCCACCGGCCGTACGAAGATGGTCCGGCGTTCGACCGCCTCGCCCCGCTTGTCCAGGGCGTAGCCGTCGAGCCAGAGCCAACCGTGGTACGTCTTCAGGTCGTCGCGGACCCTGATCACCCGGAACCGGATCGGTCGGGTGCCGAACTGCACGCTCGCCTCCCGCCCCACCAGGAACTCGTCACCGGCCCTGATCGTCACGACCCGTACCGTCGCCAGGCGCGGATGCGGATCCGGGAGACCTCCACCCGTGGACAGTGCCCGTTGCCGGTGCAGGACGGACAGGTGCCGCTGCGGTGTCGGAGCAGGACGGCCCAGGCGAGCCGGACGAGGAGCGGATCCCGGCCCGTCACGAGGTCGTCCTCCGGGCCGGGGCGTCCCGGATGGCCTGGGCGCGGATGAGCAGGGTACGGGGTTCGATCTCGCCGCCGTCGGCGGTCACTGTGACCCCGCGCAACCAGACCCAGTCCAGGGCGATCAGATCGGCGTTCGCCGGTATGAATGTGACTCGGAATCGGAGGCGCTGCGAACCGGACAGATAGTCGCGCGGTTCGAGGACGAGAATGTCCCCCTCGTGTACGAGATTGCGCCGTTCCGGCAGAAAGTTGTCCATGCTTTGACATTGACCGAGGGCGGCCTTCTTGTTCTAGAGTTGCGCCCACGGTGGAGGGTGGCCGACCGTCTCGACTGGAACACTCCGAACGCGATGGAGCGAGCCCGGGGGATAACCGGGGAAAGGGTGGGGAACGTGAGTGCGACAGCGATTCTGATAGACGAACTCCGCAGGTGCCGGATGACCCGGGGCCTCAACCAGGAGGAGTTCGGGCGGGTGATCAGCTACAGCGGCACCCACGTGAGCGCGATCGAGACCGGGACCCGGCCTCCCACCCCGGAGTACGTCCGCGCCGTCGACAAGGCCATGAGCACCGGCGGCCTCTTCGCCCGCCTCCTGGAGAAGCTGCCACCCCTGGACCGCACCCCGGTCTGGCTCCGGGAGTGGATAAAAATCGAGGAACAGGCCACCTCCCTCCGCTGGTACGAGCCGTCCTACGTCCCGGGACTCCTGCAAACCGAGGCGTACGCCCGAGCATCGTTGTGGGCGAGCGGGATGGCCACCGGTGAGATCGAAGCGGGGGTGAAGTCCCGCATCGACCGACAGGCGATTCTGAACCGCGAGAACCCGCCGAAGCTGGCAGTGGTGCTCGACGCGAACGTGCTCACCCGCACCACGCAGGACAGCCGGAAGATGATGCGTGAGCAGCTCGACCACCTGATCGCGGCAGCAGGGCTCCCACACGTGCAGATCCATGTGGTGCCCGCAGAGGCCGGGCTCTATCCTGGCCTGCAAGGCGGATTCGCCCTGGCAACCCTGTCAGATGGACTGGTCATGGGACATGTCGACGGGCAGGTTCGTTCGCAGGTGCTGAGCATGGCGGGTGACCTCGCCAACCTCGAAGCGACCTGGGAGTTCACCTGTCGCAGTGCCCTTCCCGCCAGGCAGTCCCTCCTACTCATCGAGGAAGTGGCCAAGACATGGACCTGACCAACGCCCGGTGGCGCAAGTCGAGCAGAAGCGGCTCAAACGGGGGTGCCTGCGTCGAGGTGGCGGGGAATCTGCCGGGCGCCGTGGCGGTGCGGGACAGCAAGGACCCCTCCGGGCCGGTCCTGAGCTTCACACCGGGTGCCTGGGCCGCCTTCACCGCCGACCTGAAGCGCTGACCCCTGGCCGGAGGGACCCCACCCACCGTGTCTCGGGTGGGTGGGGTCCCTCCGGCTTCCGGCGACCCTTCCGGGGCCTACCGCTGTGGTTTCGGCGCGACACCGGCGTCGTCTCCCGGCGGACTCATCCCATCCCGGGCCGCTGCCGTGGCGGTCCAGCCCCTCGCGTAGTGACGACAGTTCCCCACCAGATCTACCGCGTGGGGGTCACCGCTGAGGGCTGGAAGAACGAGACGACCCATGAACGGAACGTGCGGCGGAAGAGGCCGGCTCCTGGCCCTGGGAAGGTGGCCGGGATCGGGCTCCGAATCCGTCCACCCGCAGGCCGGCGGCGTGCACCGGCGCCACATCTCGACTCCGCTGATGCGAGGCGGTGGAGGAAGGCCGCGGAGAGAAGCGCGGGGACGCACTCTCGTTCGGCCGTAGAAGGGGATCGCCGCGGAGGGCGATTCCCCGATTCGCCAACTGTCGCCTCAGATCACCGGCCATCAGGTAGCTCTGCATGAGCATCCCGTTTCTGCACAGGTCGGCAAAGTGAGGAACCGATTCCAGCTGTCCCCAGCCGTGCCTGCCGTTTCTTGCCAGATCAGGGTCAGGAGCGGCCGCAAACACCCTGTCGAGTCCCTCGATCAGAGAAGCCTCCCACCCACTCGGTCGTAGGCGATAGTCGCCTGACGCGTAGGAAGACCGGGAAGCAGGTTCATGGTGTCTCGTCTCGCGTAAAGGTACCCCGTAGTAGGAGAGGGTGAAGAGAGTTTGGTGCCCCTGCCTCTCCGGGAGGACCCCGGGTCCGCTGTCGTACAAGGCGTTCATGAGGTCACCCAGCGGGACCTCCTTGCCTGACGGCAAGGTCTCCACGACATCGCGGCGGATCTGCCCCCCGACATTGACCAACTCGCCCCGGTCGTCTCTCCGATCGCAGTACTGCCTGATGGCGTTGTCGTAGTCGTTGTCGGTGAGGCCGGGAGGAATGTTCCAGTCGTTGGAATTATTGATCCACGCTACGAGCTCCGGCCCTCGGAGGTCGTCGGGCGCGCTTTCGCTGGAGCTCGACACGTAGCCGTCTGAATCGTTCGAGCGTGCCATCGCTCTCCTCACTGATCTTCCGGGTCTGGTCTGGCGGACTCACCCTAACCGGGGGCGCTGCCGTGGCGGTCCCGGGGAATCCGGTCGTGAGGACGGCGAATCCCTGCCGTCTCGCGGCCGGCGCTGACCGGCTCGGAACCCCGGCGAGACGGATACAGCTGCGGTCACCTGGGCAGACGGTCCAGGCATTGTCGGCCGCCGAGCCGCCCCGTACGCCGCCTCGTCCGGCATGACCCTGCCGGTCGAGGGGTCTGTCTTGACGGGAATCCCGTTACGCTCGAACGCGCTTCTCAGCGACGGCATTCGATCCCAGTTCTCGCGGGACAGGCCATCCCACTGGAGGCTGAGCAGACCGTCGACCTCCCTGTCGGGCCACACTCCGGGACGAGTCGCGGTGGCCCGGTCCAGTTGGGTGATCATTTCCGTCTCCCAGCCGGACTGTCGAGGGGGCGAGCCCATCGGCATGTAGGCCAGCGTGGCAGGCAGGTGCGGCAGGTCGCTGCGCACGTCACTCAGCGTCAGTCCGTGGTAGTCGAAAGCCTCGCGTACGACGGGGCCGAGCGAGGTGGCATCCACCCGAGGTCCGTTTGTCAGCGCATCGACCAGTTCGCCCAGGGGAACCGCCTTGCCGTTGGGCAGGGACTCGACCTCGTTCTTCTCGATGTGGAGCCCTCGGTATTCGGGTCGGTCACAGCGCTGCCGGAGGGCGTCGGCAAAGTCCTGCTGCGTCAGGCCCTCAGGCATCGACCACATCGGTGCCGCTTCCGGACGCGGTTCGGGCGAGGATTCCCTCCCGTTCCAAGGCAATGGTGACCGCTCTTCCTCCGATGAGTAGTCGTCCATCATGTAAGGCAATGTCTTCTCCCGTCAGTGCCGAGGGCTCGGCTGGCGAGGAGCGGATCCGGGTGGTTGGTACGTACCTGGTGTCGACTGCCACTGTTGCGTCCCGTGGGTGGCAGGTGGGGGGAAGGAGCCGACCGGGGGCCGGTGTCCTGCTCCGGTGAGCGACATTCCTGCGGCACCGGCCACCGAGAGGGTGGGGTTCCAGGCCGCCGGGTTGGTGGGCGTCGGAACCGGGGCGGACTGCCACACCGGCACCGTCGAGGGTCCGGGCGTCGGAAGTGCCGGCCCTCGCTGCTCCGCCAGTATCCGTTCGTAGTAATCGCGTTTGGTGGTTCCCTTGGGCAGGAAATACTCCTTCCAGTCCGGGTGTGATTCGAAGAAGTCGAATTCACCAGAGTTTGCGGTCGCCGATTTTTTTTGGTGGCTGTAAAGGCGTTTGTGGCACTTCCGGAATGCCTTGTTCGCGGGTTCCTGGGCTTCGGAAGGGATTCTTCCTCCAAGGTGTCGATAATATTGTTCGTAGTTCTCCGACCAGGTGCCTTGCAGCCCGGGAGCGCCAGCGAGCGTGAATCGGCACCCGAGGTGACGGTCGGCGAGTAAGGCTTCCTTGATCTCTTTATGGTCATTCTGAATGTTCTTCGGAATGCCGTACCGTAACCACCTGCTGACCTCCTGCTTGATGTGTGGTGAACCCACTCCGTGGGAAATTCCGTAGTTGTCGATTTCTCCGATCCGTCGGAGTCGGTGAAACTCGGCTACCCAGCGGGAGTCGGCGTTTTCCTGGGGGAGTGGAGCGAAGGCGGGGCCGGCAAGGCCCTGCTGGTCTCCCACGGTGTCGAGCGCCCCGATCGACAGCTGGTACGCGAGCTCGTCGAGTGCTTGAAGCTCGTCTGGGGTGTACTCGAACCCCTGCCAGGTGTCGAGGTTCAGGTCGTACCCCTCGACCGGGTTCCACTGGTTCGCCATCGATCCTCCACGGTGGACGTCGTCGTGGTCACGACGGACACGGCGGGTGTCTGGTTCACCTGAGTGGTGGGCGAATCCAGGTGAGGAGGCGGAGCAGCCCGGCCCCGGCCAGGTATGCCACCAGGGCGACGACGGGCAGCCCGTACGGCTCGGGGGCGTACTTCGGGGTCTGGCTGTTGACCACCAGGGCGACGACGACGGCGGCGTACCCGGCGACGACCAGGGCACCGCGTACCGGTGAGGTGGGTTGCGGGGTGGTCCGTTCCCGGCGCAGGGTGCGGGCCTCGACCCGGCCGAAGACCGCCACCAGGGCGGCCAGGACGGCGGCGAGCATCAGCACCCACGGCACCCGCCAGGCGAACCAGGCGGCCGAACCGGCCGACGGGGTGGGCAGCCGCCCCACCGCGTCCAGCGCGCCGACGAGCAGGATCGCCGCCGTCAGGTGCCACAGGAACAGGGTCAGCACCACCGAGTTCACGGCGATCACCGCCTGCCAGGGGCGACGCCGGTGCAGCCACCGCTCGACAGGGGCCCGGACCAGCAGGATCAGCCCGAGTTGGGCGGTGAAGAGGGTGAGCAGGGCCAGGCTGGGCGGGGAGGCGTTGGCCAGCCGTTCGCCGGGCACGTTGAGCATGCTCACCGGGTACGGGCCGGGGACGGTGAGCAGGACCGTGACGCCCAGCCCGCCGACGAGCATCGCGAGCGCGGCCGGGCGGCCGGTGGGGAGCCGTCGTCGCCGATCGGGTTGCCCGGCGTGGGTGTCGTACCAGGCGAACCCGACCTGGTGCACTGCCAACCACCCGAACACGAAGCTCCCGAGTCCCCACGTGTCGTGTCCGGCGAACCGGGCCACGTCCCCGGCGGCGACGAGGACCACCAATCCCAGCGGTACGGCGAGCCCGAACCGGCGGTGCAGCGCGTACATCGGTGGGGTGAGGGGGACGACGGCCAGGTAGGCGGCGAGGAACCACAGCGGGATCGTGGCGAACCAGGCCACCGTCCGGATCCGCTCCGAGTCGACCCCGGCCAGTGACGCCTGGGCCGCGCCGACCATCAGGACCGCTACCAGGACGGTGGTCGGGCGGACCAGGCGGTTGCTGCGGTCCAGCAGCCACCCGGCCCCGTCGCCGCCCCGGGCCCGGAACGAGTGCAGGGAGGCGGCGTTGGCGTACCCGCCGACCAGGAAGAAGACCGGCATGACCTGGGCCACCCAGGTCAGCGGGTACGCCCAGGGCAGCTCCGGTAGGGCGGAGTGGCCGTCCGGTGACCCGGAGAGGTCGTACACGACGACGGTGACCGTCCAGTGCCCGAGGACCACAGCGACGATTGCCAGGGCGCGGAGGAGGTCGAGGTAACGCTCGCGGTCCGGCGGCGTACGGTCGGCGAGCTCCCGCAGCCTGCTCATCGGACCAGGCTAGCCCAACCGGCCGGTGTTGGTGCTGTTCGTGCTGGTCAAAGGCGTTCTTCCGACAGTCGTGATCGGAGGGTGCCTCGGTAACAGTTTGAAAACTTCATCCATGGTCTTGACAGAACGGGGTCTCCAGTAAGAACTTTTACCACTAACAGTAAACATTCTTTTCGGAAAGGATCTCGATGGCCGACCACGACGGGGACCCCGCTGCGGTGACAGCGGTGGTCGATGCCACCCGGGTCGACCGGCGAGGTTCCCGGAGCATCACCGGCGACAGCGTCCTGGCCCGCGTCCGGTCCGGACTGGACGACCTCACCGGAGCACTGCGGCGGGTCGCCGACCACGTGCTCGCCGACCCGGAGACCGCCGCCCGGTCGACGATCGTCGAACTGGCCGAGGGGAGTGGGACCTCACCCGCCACCGTCACCCGGTTCTGCCGGGCGATGGGCTTCGACGGCTACGCCGACCTGCGGCTGGGCATCGCCGCCGAGACCGGTCGGGCCCGGTCCGCCGGGTGGTCGGTCGACATCGGACGCGAGATCCAGCCCGGCGACCCGCTCGACAGGGTGCTGGAGCAGCTGATGGCCGCCGACACCCGAGCCATGCACGACACTGCCGCCCTGCTCGACCTGACCGAGGTGGAACGGGCGGCGATGGCCATCGCCGGTGCCGGTCGGGTCACCATCGTCGGGGCGGGTGGCAGCGCCCTCGTCGGGCAGGAGATGCAACTCAGTCTGCACCGCATCGGGGTGGCCGCCTGGGCCTGGAACGACGTACACGACGGGTTGGCCAGCGCCGCGCTGCTCGGCGCGGGCGACGTGGCCCTCGGCATCTCCTACACCGGGCAGACCAGGGAGACCGTCGAGATGCTCGCCGAGGCGGGCAGCCGGGGAGCGACGACCGTCGCACTCACCGGATTCCCCCGCAGCACCCTGGCCGACCTTGCCGACGTGGTGCTCCTCACCGCCAGCCAGTCCACCAGCTTCCGACCCGACGCGCTCTCCGCCCGGCACCCCCAGTTGGTCGTCCTCGACCTGCTCTACATCGCCGTCGCGCAGCGCACCCACGGACGGGCACACGCGGCCTTCCGGCGGACCGCCCAGGCCGTCGGGGGTCACAAGGCCACCACCGCAGCCAACACCTGAACCGCAGCCCCACGCGTCACCATCCGACACCACGAGGAGAGACACCATGTCGGTAACCCCCGAGAACCACGCCGACCTGAACCGCCGTACGCTGCTGCGCCGGGCCGCCGCCGCGGGCCTGCTGGTCACCCCGGCCGCCGGACTGCTCAGCGCCTGCGCCGGCAGCGAACCCACCCCCGCCAACCAGGACGAGGGGGCCAAGAGCAACGACAACCCGTTCGGGGTGCAGGACGGCAGCGCCGTCAAGGTGGTCGTCTTCAACGGTGGGCTCGGCGACCAGTGGGCCAAGGAGGACCAGGCGGTCTTCAACGCCAGGCACGCCGGCGTCACCGTCAACATGAGCTCCACCCAGAAGATCAAGACCGAAGAGCAGCCGAAGATGGCGACCCAGCCCAGTGACCTGGTGATGAACTCGGGCGCCGACATGATGGACATCAGCACCCTGGTCAACGAGGGCGCGATCGAGCCCCTCGACGACCTCCTCGCCGCCCCCGCCTGGGACAGCGAGGGCACCGTCGGCGACTCGCTGCTGCCCGGCACCCGGGAGGACGGCACCTTCCAGGACAAGTTCTACGTCGTCAACGTGGCCTTCACCGTCTGGGGGAACTGGTACAACAGCGCCCTGTTCACCAAGGAGGGGTGGACCCCGCCGACCACCTTCGACGAGTTCTTCGCCCTCGCTCCGAAGATCAAGGCCAAGGGCATCGCCCCGTACGTCCACGACGCGGTGCACGGCTACTACCCCCGCTGGGCGCTGATGGCCACCATCTGGAAGTCCGCCGGCAAGCAGGCCGTGATCGACATCGACAACCTGAAGGAGAACGCCTGGCGGGCCGAGGGCGTCCTGCCCGCCCTGGAGGCCTGGGAGAAGCTGGTCAAGGACCGCCTCCTGCTGCCGGGCAACCTCAACCACACCCAGTCCCAGCAGGCCTGGCTGGACGGGAAGGCCGCCTTCATCCAGGTCGGCACCTGGCTGAAGAACGAGATGGCCGCCACCATCCCGCCCGGCTTCGAGATGAAGATCTCCGACTACTGGGGCCTCGGCGCCACCGACAAGGCCCCCAAGGACGTCTTCGCCGGAGCCGGCGAGGGCCTGGTCGTCCCGAGCAAGGCCCCGAACAAGGCGGCGGCCAAGGAGTTCCTGCGGGCCGTGCTCTCCAAGGCCGGATCGGCGAAGTTCGCCGAGCTGACCAAGTCCCTCGCCTCCACCAAGGGCTCCGGCGACGCCGTCCAGGACACCGCCCTGGCCAGCGCCAACCAGCTGATGAGCCAGGCCCCCGCCGACCTGATCAAGACCAAGCTGTTCGACTTCTACGCCGACCTGGACAAGGAGAGCCAGAACCTCTCCGCCGAGCTGATGGCCGGACGGCTCACCGCCGCCGGGTTCGTCGACCGGATGCAGAAGGCGGCCGACAAGGTCGCCAAGGACTCCTCGATCACCAAGCAGACCCGGTCCTGACGGGACGCCCCGAGGCGATCCGTTCGAGAGAGTAGGTTCGATGCGGCACGGTGTCGGGCGATTCGTGGCAGGCTTCCTCTTCCTGCCCGTCGCGCTCTATCTCCTGTACGTGGTGTGGCCCTTCGCCCAGGCGGCCGGCTACTCACTGACCAACTGGGGTGGGTACTCCGACCGGCAGGAGTTCGTCGGGCTGGACAACTACGTCCGGCTCCTCTCCGACGAGCTGATCCGCAAGGCGTTCTGGCACAACGTCTTCTTCCTGATCACCGTGCCGCTGGTCACCATCGCGCTGGCCCTGTTCCTCGCCTTCCTGCTCAACGTGGGCGGACGCGAGGACAGGGCCGGCGTACGGGGGGTCTTCGGCTCCGGGTTCTACCGGGTGGTGTTCTTCTTCCCGCAGGTGCTGTCCCTCGTGGTGATCGCCGTGATGTGGCAGCAGATCTACCGGGGCGACGGGCAGGGGCTGATCAACGGCCTGCTGATGAAGGTCGGCCTGGTCGACGAGGAGAACCCGATCGCCTTCACCGCCGACCCGGAGCCCTTCCTCGGCGTACCGGCGGTCCTGTGGTGGCTGCTCCTGATCGCCGTCTGGAGCGGGGCCGGCTTCTACATGGTGCTCTTCTCGGCGGCCATGCAGTCCATCCCGAAGGACATCTACGAGGCCGCCATCCTCGACGGGGCCAGCCGGTTCCACACCTTCTTCCGCGTCACCCTGCCGCTGCTGCGCGACACCGTCTCGGTGGCCTGGGTGTACCTCGGCTTCATCGCCCTGGACATGTACGCCCTGGTCTTCGTGATGACCCCCAGCCAGGGCGGACCGGACCACGCCAGCGAGATCTTCGCCTCGGTGCTCAACTTCACCGCCTTCCAGAAGGGCCAGTTCGGATACGCCTGCGCCATGGGCGTGGCGTTGGCGCTGTTCACCATCCTGCTGGCCGCGCTCCAGCTCCGGATCACCCGCCGTGAGCGGATCGAGTACTAGTAAGGAGACGGTGCCATGAGCACGATCACCCGGGCATCCGAAGCCGCTCGTCCCGCCGACGACGACCCACCCCGCCCCTCGACGGGCGGAAACGCCGGGCGACCCCTCGGCGGACGGATCTTCAACGGGTTCTCCCACCTGTTCCTGGTGGTCTGGGCGGTGATGGTGATCTACCCGCTGCTGTGGGTGGTGATGTCGTCGTTCAAGTCCGACTCGGAGGTCATTCGCCAGCCACTGTCACTGATCCCGGAGAAGCTCAACTGGGACAACTTCTCCCGCGCCTGGGTGGACGGGCACCTCGGGTCGTTCTTCGGCAACACCCTCCTCGTCCTGGTCGGCAGCATCACGTTGACCATGCTGCTCGGCTCGATGGCCGCGTACGTGCTGTCCCGGTACGAGTTCCCAGGGAACCGGGCGATCTACTACATGTTCCTGTCCGGGTTGACACTGCCGATCTACCTCGCGGCGGTCCCCCTGTTCAAGGGCGTCTACAACATGGGCGTCGTCTTCCCGCTGCTCGGCCCGAACAGCCACCTGATGCTGATCCTGGTGTACGTGGCCTGGTCGCTGTCGTTCACCGTCTTCTTCATGCACTCGTTCTTCCGTACGCTGCCCAACGCCGTCGCCGAGGCGGCGATGGTCGACGGGGCCTCCCACAGCCGCCTCTTCTTCAGCGTCATGCTCCCCATGGCCCGCCCCGGCCTGATCAGCATCGGCATCTTCAACGTGCTCGGCCAGTGGAACCAGTGGTACCTGCCGACGCTGCTGATGCAGTCGGTGGCCGGGGAGCCGAAGAACCAGGTGATCGCCCAGGGACTCATCGAACTCTCGGTCAACCAGGGCTACAAGTCGGACTGGAGCGGCCTCTTCGCCGGGGTGACGATGGCGATGCTCCCCGTCCTCGTCGTGTACCTCGTCTTCCAACGGCAGGTCCAGTCCGGCCTCACCGCCGGCGTCAGCAAGTAACCCTCCCCCGATGAAAGGAAGGGCCCCTTCTTAACGCCTGGGGTAGAGAAGGGTCCCCTTCTCACCTCCGGGCGGGCGGGGTGCGGGGAGGATGTCGTACGGGCCGGGCAGAATCACGTTCGTGCTGGTGGCAGTGGTGGCGGACGAGCGGGGCGGCGGGTTGCTGCAACCGCTCGACCCGACCGGCCACCCCACCGGGCCGACCGAGCAGGTCACCGACCTGACCGCCGCCGTGGCCGCCCGGGAGGCCGCCGAGAAGCCCCGGTGGGTGTGGGCGTCGACGGCGTCGGCGTACCCGATGTTCGTGCGCGCCGGGGTGCGCGTCGAGCGTTGCCACGACCTGGAGTTGACCGAGGCCCTGCTGCTCGGGCACGCCGGCCGCTTCGGTGAACCCCGGTCGGTCGCGGCGGCGCTGGCCCGCCGCGACGGCGGCCCGGTGCCGCCCGACCCGCCGCCCCGACCCGTCGAACCGCCCGGGCGCGGCCAGGGCGCGCTCTTCGACGCCCGGCCCGGCCCGCCGCCCGCCGACCTCACCGCACTGACCCGGGTGTACGCCGACCAGCTGGCCCGGATCGCCGGAACCGGGCACCCCGGCCGGTTCCGTCTCCTGGTGGCCGCCGAGTCGGCCGGTGCGTTGATCGCCGTCGAGATGGGGGCCGTCGGGTTGCCCTGGCGGGTGGGGGTGCACGACGCGATCCTGGCCGACCTGCTCGGTGAGCCGTCCCCGGTCGGCGGGCAGCCCCGACGCCTGGCCGACCTGGCGGCCCGGATCGCCGCCGCCTTCGGGCTGCGTCACCTGCACGCCGACTCCCCGGCCGAGCTGCTGCGTGCCTTCGCCCGGGCCGGAATCGACCTGCCCAACACCCGTGCCTGGGTGCTGCGCGGGGTCGACCACCCGGCCGTGCCGCTGGTGCTGGAGTACAAGGAGCTCTACCGGATCTGGACGGCCCACGGGTGGGCGTGGCGGGACGCCTGGGTCTCCGGCGGCCGGTTCCGCCCGGAGTACGTACCCGGTGGGGTGGTCTCCGGTCGGTGGGCCACCCGGGGCGGGGGCGCGCTCCAGATCCCCAAGGTGATCCGGCGTGCGGTGGTCGCCGACCCCGGCTGGCGGCTGGTGGTCGCCGACGCCGGTCAGGTCGAGCCCCGGGTCCTCGCCGCGGTCTCCGGTGACAGGCGACTGGCCGCGGCCGGTGGAGCCGGGGACCTCTACGCGGCGTTGGCCCGGGAGTCCTTCGCCGGTGACCGGGACCGGGCCAAGGTGGCCCTGCTCGGTGCCATGTACGGGCAGACCGGCGGCGAGGCGGCACCGGCGCTCGCGGTGCTGCGGCGCAACTACCCGACCGCCTTCGGGTACGTCGAGGCGGCGGCCCGGACCGGCGAGGCGGGGGGCCTGGTCCGGTCCTGGTTGGGGCGGACCTGCCCACCCGGGCCGGGTGGCTCCGCCGTCCACGACGACGACGGTTCCTCCGGCGGTGGGGGTGCCTACGACGGTGGTGTCGGGCGCGGTGGTGGTGGCGGTGCTCTCGGCGGTGGTGGTGTGCGCGGTGGTAACGGCGGTGGTGGTGTGCGTGGTGGTGGTGTGCGTGGTGGTGGCGGTGCTCTCGGCGGTGGTGGTGTGCGCGATGGTGGCGGTGCCTACGGCGTGCGCGGTGCCTACGGCGGGGACGGTGCCTACGGCGGGGGCGACCCGGCGGGGGAGTTCGACCCGGAGCCGGTCGACCCGCAGTCGCCCCGTGCCCGGGCGGCGCGGTCGCGGGGCCGGTTCACCCGCAACTTCGTCGTCCAGGCGACCGCCGCCGAGTGGGCGTCCACCCTGCTCGCGACGTTGCGGACCGAGCTGGCCGGGACGGCTGCGGAGCTGGTCTTCTTTCAGCACGACGAGGTGATGGTGCACTGTCCGGCCGACCAGGCGGACGCGGTGGCCGGGGCGGTCGCGCGCAGTGGGGAGCGGGCCACCTCGCTGCTGTTCGGGCAGACCCCGGTCCGGTTCCCGCTGGACCTCTCGGTGGTCGACTGCTACGCCGACGCCACCTGACCCGGGCCACACCGCCGGGGTCGCCCCGGACCCGAGATCATGTCCGTCGACATCCGGCCCGAGGATGCCACCAATGTTCCGAATATCCGTTTCGCCCCGACACTCATCGGGGAACCCCTCGTTGCACCCGGTGTGCGAATAGCAGGAATGATCATCGCCGCAGGCGGCGGCCGTCGGCTCGGCGGACCCGAGGCCCTGTTACGCCAGGGGGAGCAGCCGCTGGTACGCCGGATGATCGACACCATGGCCGACGCCGGTTGCACCCAGACGGTGCTCGTGCTCGGTGCGGCAGCCGAGCAGGTACGCGAATCGGCCGACCTCACCGGCGCCACAGTCGTGGAGAACCGGGCCTGGGGAACCGGGGTGGGTTCCTCCATCCGGGCCGGACTGGCAGCCCTGGCCGATCGGCTGATCGAGGCGGTGGTGGTGGTGCCGGTGGACATGCCGGGGCTGACGGTCGACGCCGTACGCCGGGTGGTCGCACTGCCGTACCCGGATGCCCTGGTCTGCGCGACCTACGACGGGCTGCGCGGGTACCCGATGCTCTTCGGGCGTCGACACTGGCCCGGGATCGCCACCCTGGCCAGCGCCGACGTCGGAGCCCGGCCCTACCTGCTGGCGCACAAGGACCAGATCGTCGACATCGCCTGCGACACCGTCGCCGACGGCAGCCGTGTCGACACCCCCGAACTCATGGCCCTCTACGGCCTGACCGTCCCACCCCAACGCATCCCCGCCTGACCCACCCCCCCACCCCACTCCCGACCTCCCCCACCTCCCCCCGTTCGCCCTGTTGATCAAGGGATTTGCGTCAGAATCCGAGCCTCGGATGACGCAAATCCCTTGATCAACGCGTGCGGCCGGGGGGCCGGGGGGGGCAGGGGGGGGCAGGGGGCAGGGGGGGGCTGGGGTTAGGGGGTGGGGAGGGTGTTGGTGCGGGTCAGGGTCTGGTACCAGTGGGCGCTGTCCTTCCAGGTACGTACCTGGGTGTCGTAGTCGACGCGGATGATGCCGAACCGGCGGTCGTAGCCGTACCCCCACTCGAAGTTGTCCAGCAGGGACCAGACGAAGTAGCCGCGCACGTCAGCCCCGGCGTCGATCGCCGCCCCGACCGCGTCGATGTGTCGGTGCAGGTAGTCGACCCGGCGCTCGTCGTGGATCCGCCCGTCGGCGGAGACCTCGTCGTCGAAGGCCGCCCCGTTCTCGGTGATCATCATCGGCTGGTTGGGGTACTCGTGGTGCAGGCGCAACAGCAGCTCGGTCAGGCCGCTCGGGTCGATGTTCCAGCCCATCGCGGTGTACGGGCCGGGCTGGGGGAGGAAGTCGACGTCGTCGGCACCCACCCACGGGGTGTGCACCGAGTTGCCGTGCCCGTCGTTGTCCGAGCGGGCCGAGGTGCCGTCCCAGGCCCGGACCAGGGTGGTGGAGTAGTAGTTGACCCCCAACACGTCCAACGGGACCGCGCAGGCCTTCTCGTCGCCGTCGCGCACGAACGACCAGTCGGTGACGGCGGCGGTGTCGGTGAGCAGGTCCGCCGGGTAGGCCCCGCCCAGCATCGGGCCGAGGAACGCCCGGTTGGCCAGGGCGTCGATCCGCCGGACCGCGTCGGCGTCGGCGGCCGACTCCGACGCCGGTCGGATCACGTGCAGGTTGAGCGTCACCGACAGCTGCGCCGCCGGGGCGGTCTCCCGGATCACCCGGCCCGCCAGGCCGTGCGCCAGGTTCAGATGGTGTACGGCGGCCAGGGTCTGCGCCGGCTCGGTCCGGCCCGGGGCGTGCACCCCGGAGGCGTACCCGAGGTAGGCCGAGCACCACGGCTCGTTCAGCGTGGTCCAGGTGTGGACCCGGTCGCCGAGGGCGGTGACGATCCCGGCCGCGTACTCCTGGAACCGCAGTGCGGTGTCGCGGGCCGGCCAGCCCCCGGCGTCCTCCAGCTCCTGCGGGAGGTCCCAGTGGTACAGGGTGGCGACGGGGCGTACCCCGGCCTCCAGCAGGCCGTCGACGAGCCGGGAGTAGAAGTCGATCCCGGCCTGGTTGAAGGCGCCCGAGCCGCCGGGCTGGACCCGGGGCCAGGAGATGGAGAACCGGTACGCGTCGAGCCCCAGTTCCTTGATGTGTCCGAGGTCCTCGGCCCACCGGTGGTAGTGGTCGGCGGCCACGTCACCGGTGTCGCCGTTCAACGTCCGTCCGGGGGTGTGGCTGTAGGTGTCCCAGATGGACGGTCCCCGCCCGTCCTCGGTGGCCGCACCCTCGATCTGGTACGCCGCCGTGGCCGAACCCCAGACGAAACCCTCGGGAAAACTCCGTGCCGACATCTACCGTGCTCCCTCCGCGTTCACGACCTCACAGGTGTACCCCGACGACGCCCCGTCGACCAGGTCGACAGTGGCGACCCCGTCGGCGTACCCGATCTCGAACACCGCCCCCGGTCCGTCACCCGGCGACGGGATCCGCACCCGGGTCCGCTGCCCCTGCACCGGCGCGTAGCAGCGCAACCGGACACCGTCGGCCCACTCGTAGTCGGGGCGGTCGTGGACCGCGCCGAAACCGACGACCGCCCCCGGGCGGGCGAGCACCGGCACGCTGGTGACGTCGTGCTTCTCGGTGCGCCACAGCGGTCCGGTGACCCGGGCTCCGGTGACCAGGTGGGTCCAGGTGCCGGTCGGCACGTAGTAGGTCACCTCCCCGTCGGCGCTCATCACCGGTGCCACGAGGACGTCCGGGCCGAGCA
This sequence comes from Micromonospora sp. NPDC000207, assembly GCF_040300925.1. NCBI lineage: Bacteria > Bacillati > Actinomycetota > Actinomycetes > Micromonosporales > Micromonosporaceae > Micromonospora > Micromonospora sp. NPDC000207. The sequence goes on along the minus strand of NZ_JBEPEQ010000036.1, from coordinate 5,728 downwards.
TGTACTGCCGGTCAAGGTACGCGGCGGTCGGGTCGTCGGGAAACTCCAGCACCATCGGCCGCATCATCGGCCACCCGTCGGTGTGCACCTGTTCGGCGACCGAGGCCAGGTACGGCATCAGTTCGAGCTTGAGGCGGGTGAAGTGGCGCAGCACCTCGACGGCCTCCTCGTCGTAGGCCCACGGGACCCGGTAGGAGCCGGACCCGTGCAGCCGGGAGTGGGAGGAGAGCAGCCCGAAGGCGATCCACCGTTTGAACACCGCCGGGTCGGGGGTGCCCTCGAACCCGCCTATGTCGTGGCTCCAGTACCCGAACCCGGACGCGGCGAGCGACAGTCCACCGCGCAGCGACTCGGCCATCGCCGGGAACGTCGACTCGCAGTCGCCACCCCAGTGCACCGGGAACTGTTGTCCCCCGGCGGTGGCCGACCGGGCGAAGACGACAGCCTCACCCGGCCCCCGCTCCGCCTCCAACAGCTCGAAGACGACCTTGTTGTAGAGGTACGAGTAGTAGTTGTGCATCCGCTGCGGATCCGACCCGTCGTGCCACCGGACGTCGGTGGGGATCCGCTCCCCGAAGTCGGTCTTGAAGCAGTCCACCCCCATGTCCAGCAGGGTGCGGAGCTTGTCGGCGTACCAGGCGGCGGCCTCGGGGTTGGTGAAGTCGACGAGCGCCATCCCGGCCTGCCACTTGTCCCACTGCCAGACCGACCCGTCCGGGTTGCGGACCAGGTAACCGGCCTGTCGTCCCTCCTCGAACAGGTACGACCGCTGGGCGATGTACGGGTTGATCCAGACGCAGACCTTCAGCCCCCGCTCGTGCAGTCGGCGCAGCATCCCCTCCGGGTCGGGGAAGGTCTTCGGGTCCCAGACGAAGTCGACCCAGTGGAACTGGCGCATCCAGAAGCAGTCGAAGTGGAACACCGACAGGGGCAGGTCCCGCTGCGCCATCCCGTCGATGAAGGAGGTGACGGTCTCCTCGTCGTACGAGGTGGTGAAGGAGGTCGACAGCCACAGCCCGTACGACCAGGCGGGCACCCGGGCCGGTCGGCCGGTCAGGGCGGTGTAGCGGCGGAGCACGTCCTTGGGGGTGGGGCCGTCGACGAGGAGGTACGTCAGGGTCTGCCCCTCGACGCTGAACTGGGTCTGGGAGACCACCTCCGACCCGACCTCGAACGACACGTGCTCGGGGTGGTCGACGAAGACGCCGTACCCGGCGCTGCTGAGGTAGAACGGCACGTTCTTGTACGCCTGCTCGCTGGCGGTGCCGCCGTCGGCGTTCCAGATGTCGACGGCCTGGCCGTTCTTGACGTACGCGCCGAACCGTTCGCCGAGGCCGTAGACGGTCTCCCCGACGCCGAGGGCGAGGCGTTCGTGGACGAACCGGCGGCCCTGGTCGTCGGTGACCACGCCGACGCTGCGTTCGGTGGAGGAGGTGACGACCCGGTCGCCGTGCAGGAAGTCGACCTGCCAGGCCCCGACCAGCCCGACCCGGACGGTCAGGTCGCCTGTGGTGAGGGTGGCCGTCGACTCGGTGACGTCGACGGTGACCGGGTGGTCGACGTCGGTGTGCAGGGCGAACCGGGGCTCGCGGGGGAGTCCACCCGCGTGGTGTCCGATCGTCACCCCGACCACCCCGGCGGCGGGGGAGAAGAACCGGACGGTGACCACCGGCCGGTTCAGGGTGTCCCCACGGCCGGTGAGTACGGCGGTGGGGGCGAAGACGGTGAAGCCGCGTTCCTGTGTCTCGACCGATTCGACGGCCCGGGGTCGGAGGACCTCGACCCCGGGCCGCATCTGCCAGTACCCGTCGGTGAACTTCACGTCTCGGCTCCTACCGTGATGCCGCGGCTCAGCGTGCGTTGGAAGACGAGGAAGAGGACCCCGCAGAGACGCGAGGGGGCACCGGGGGAGGCCCGGGTCGGTGACCACACCGGCTGCGGCAACCTGACGTCGAAACGCTTCGACGAAGCGCTTCGACAGACCGTAGGGCACGTTTCCGGCGACCGTCAATAGCCGGTACGGCCGCGCGGCGGGCGCAGGTCACGCCGGTGCGGCGGGGGACCGGAGACCCTCCTGACGGGGATCATGCGCTGAGACGTATGTCGATGTGACGGGCTGGTGGAGTCCTCAGAGGTCGGTGGGGAACCGGTCCAGGACCGAGGGGGCGACCAGACCGACCGCGGACAGCACCGCCACCGCCGTCATGATCGAGCGCAGCACCACCACCTCCGTCTTGCTGCCGGTACGCAGGGCGATCTTGCTCGGGAGCCGGATCGGCATCCACATCCGCCGCTTGATCGGGATCGGCCAGAGGATCGGCACCCCGGCCCGGGTGATCAGGTCACCGAGGATGTGTACGAAGCAGCCCACCCCGACCGCCAACCCGATCAACGGGTAGCCCCGGTCCCCGGGCAGGTTGGCGTAGGTGAACCAGGCGGCGCCGGCCGACACCAGGGTGACGATCACCCAACCGGCTCGCTCGGCCCACTTGTCGAACAGGCCGCGCAGGGCCAGACCGATCATGAAGAACAGGATGCCGATCACCGCCCACTTGCCGTACGTGGCGCAGAGCCAGGTGGTGCCCCACCCGACCAGGACGGTGAACGGAATGGTGTGGGTCAGCGTCCGGTGCCCGTTGTTGCGTCGGGGATCCTTGCTGAGCTTGGTGGCGTAGTACACGCCCAGGGAGACCTTCTCGATCACCTCGGCGGCGAAGAGGCTGACCACACCGAAGGTGCGGGCGACAGTCGCCCCACCCCGGTTGCGGGTCACCTTGCCGGAGAGGTCCAGGTCGGGGAAGAGTGCCCCACCTGCGCAGACCGCGGTGCCGACGGCGAGGGCGAGGGGAGACTGCTCGTAGTCGGCGAAGTAGTCCAGGGCCAACGACCCGGACAACCACACCGCCGCGCCGGACAGCGCGTGGGACGGTCCCATCATTGTCGCGTCACCCTCCCCGGGAAGATCGTGATCGACAACCTACGCCACTGTGTCCCGTGTTGATCGAGGGGGACCGGGTTGGTCCGATGTGGACTAGACGGGCGGTGCGGGACGGAAACTCTGCCGCACCATCAGGAAGTAGGTCGCGTTGACCTGCCAGTCGAACTCACCCGTCTGCCAGGTGAGGGTGTACGCCCGCCCCGGGGAGGTCCGGACCAGCAGCCGGGCGGCGTGCACCGGGTCCCCGGCCCCGTCACGCCACCGGCACTCCCACACCGCCCCACCCTGGTAGAGGTCGATGGCGGAGATGTCGACCCGCTCGTAGCCGGGCAGGGAACCCGCACCGGTGATCCGCTTCTCCTCCGCCCGCCAGTGCCGGACCGGGTCGGTCGGCGCGGCACCGGCGGCGACGCTGAGCAGCCGGGAACCGTTCGGCTCCCGGAAGCACACCGCCGCCGCGTCCGTCCACCGCTGCCAGCCCACCGGGGCGGCGATGCGGAACCCGCTCGGGTCCAGGTGCCAGGTCCAGCCCGGGACGAGCCCCGGCTCCTCCTGCGGCGGCGGGACCGACGGCACCGGCCGGGCGGCCACCGGTGGGCTGCCGGCACAGGCGAAGGCGGCCCGGCGGTCGACCGGGGTGGCGGTACCCCCGACCGGCCCGGGGTCATCGCCCCCGCCCGTGCTCACCAGGACACCGGCCACCGCCACCAGCACCACCGCCGCCCCTGCGGCGACGAGGACCCCGACCGGCCGTCCCCGGGCCGACGTCGCCCGGACCCAGGGTCGCCCCCCGGTGGTGACCGTCCGGTGGACAGGCGCGTCGGCGACCCCGGAGGCGACCTGTCGGAGCAGCCGCTCGACCTCGTCGGGGTCCAGCCGTCGGGCCGGATCACGCTGCAACAGCCCGGTCAACACCGGCCGCAACGGTCCGGCCCGCCGGGCGGGAGCGGGCGGTTCCGTGGCCAGCGCGCTCAACGTCGCCATCGCGCTGCCCCGGGCGTACGGCGACACACCCTCGACCGCCGCGAACAGCGTCGCCCCCAGCGACCACAGGTCGGTACGCGCGTCGGCGATCCCCTCCCGGGCCCGCTCCGGCGCGACGAACTGCGGTGACCCCAACACCATTCCGGGGCCGGTCATCGCCGCGTCACCACCGACGAAGGTGGCCAACCCGAAGTCGGTCAACACCACCCGGCCGTCCTCGGCGACCAGCACGTTGTGCGGCTTCACGTCACGGTGCAGCACCCCGGCCGCGTGCGCGGCCCGCAACGCCGCCAACACCGCCAGGCCGATCCGGGCCACCCGACGCGGCGGGAGCGGCCCCTCGGCGGTGACGATCTGCTGCACCGACCGGGAGGGGACGTACTCCATCACCAGCCACTGACCACCCCGGTGGGTGAGGACGTCGTAGACCCGTACCACGTTCGGATGGTCGAGCCGGGCGGCGGTCCGGGCCTCCCGCAGCGTCCGGTGCCGGATCTCGTCCCGCTCGGACTCGCCCAACCAGGCCGGTGGGACGATCTCCTTCACCGCGACGTCACGGTGCAGCATCTCGTCGCGGGCCCGCCACACCCGGCCCATCCCGCCGGTACCCACCAGGTTCAGCAGCCGGTACCGGCCGGCGATCAGTGCCTGCTGCACCACTCCCCCCTCGGCTACGTGCGGTACACGATAGCGAGCGGGCAGACGAAACTCATCCGCTCCGACGCCGGTACCCGGACCGGTTCGGCCCGGGTCCGGCGAGGATCAACCGGCGAGGCCGGCGGCGAGCAGCAGGTTCCCGTCCGGGATGGAGACCGGCCTACGCCCCGCCCCGAGTCGCTCGGTGGCGCGGCGGACCCCGAAGGCCCGGTGTTCCCGCCCGGCGGTCAGGTACGTCGCGGCGGTGCGCTCCGCGATGGCCGTCCACCCGTACCGCCTGCCGACCATCTTCCGGGCGCTGCGGGCCACCCGGCGGGCGAACACCTCGTCGGCGAGGAGCCTGTCGACAGCCCCGGCGAGGGCGTCCGGGTCGCTGTGCGGGAAGGTCACCCCGGTCACTCCCGGCTCGACGATCTCGGCCAGTCCACCGGTGGCGGCCACCGCGAGCGGCGCCCCGGCGGCAGCCGCCTCCAGGGCGATCATGCCGAACGGCTCGTAGAGGCTCGGCACGACGGTGGCGTCGGTGGCCCCCAGGACCGCCGGCAACTGCGTGGAGTCGAGGAACCCGGTGAACCGTACGGTGTCGCCGAGAGCCAGCCGGTCCGCCTCGGCCTGCAACTCGCCACGGTACGGCCCGTCCCCGGCGATCAGCACCCGCAGCCCCGGGTGCCGCTGCCGCAGGTGGGGCACCGCCCGGACCAGGTGCTGCACCCCCTTCTCGTAGACCAGCCGTCCGGCGTACCCGACCAGGGGGCCGTCCCCGGCGAACCGGGCGCGAGCGGAGGCCACAGCCCGGGGGCGGGCGTGCCAGGCCCGGTCGTCGACCCCGTTGGCGACCACGTCGACCCGCCCGGTCGGCACGTCGAACAGCGTGGACACCTGCTCCCGCATGTACCCGGAGCAGGCGATCACCCGGCCGGACTCGTTTGCCAGCCAGTGCTCCACCCCGTGGATGGTCCGGTTCATCTCCTCCGGCAGCCAGCCCTGGTGCCGCCCGGCCTCCGTGGCGTGGATCGTGGTGACCAGGGGCAGGTCAAGGTGCTGGGCGATGGTGATCGCGGTGTGGGCGACGAGCCAGTCGTGGGCGTGGACCACGTCGTAGGCGCCGGCCTCGGTGGCGCGCAGGGCGGCGCGGGTGAGGGTGTGGTT
>NZ_JBEPEQ010000035.1:0-49651 GCF_040300925.1 Micromonospora sp. NPDC000207 | reverse complement strand
CGCCGGGAACCCGTCCGACGGGTCGGCCTCGTGACCGGGGTGGACCTGCTGTTGCTCGCGCTCGGCGCGGTGGCGGTCGGGTCCGGTGCGTTGGTGGTGGGCACCCGGCACCTGGTCCGGGCCGGGCTCTACCTGGTGGTCTGTCTCGGGGCGGTGGCCGGGATGTACCTGGTCCTCGCCGCCGAACTGGTGGCCTGGGTGCAGGTGCTGATCTACGTCGGCGCGGTGGTGGTCCTCCTCCTGTTCGCGGTGATGTTGACCCGGGCCCCGATCGGGGTCTCCACCGACCTGGACCGACCGGGGTGGCCGGCCGCCCTGATCGGTGGGGGCAGCGGTCTCGGTCTCGCGGTCCTGATGGTCGACGCGTTCCGTTGGTCCACAGTGGATCTTCCTGAGCCGGGCACCGCCGAACGCCTCGGTGAACAGATCTTCGCCCACTGGGTGCTGCCCTTCGAGGTGCTCTCGGTGCTCCTGCTCTCGGCGCTGATCGGGGCGATAGTCCTCTCCCGCCCCGAGATCGGTCGACAGGGATCGGAGCGGCGACGGTGAGACCCGTCATTCCGTACGTCGTCGCCGCCCTCCTGTTCGGCCTCGGCGTCTACGGGGTGTTGCGCCGCCGCAACGTGGTCCTGGTGTTGATGGCGGTGGAGTTGATGCTGAACGCGGTCACCCTGATCCTGATCACCGCCGACACCACGGCGAAGGCGGTGCTGCCGCACGGCGGTCAGGTCTTCGCGCTCTTCGTGATCGTGCTGGCCGCCGCCGAGATCGGTGTCGGGTTGGCCATCGTGCTCCAGCTCTACCGGATGCGCTCCACGGTCTCGGTGGACGACGTGCAGCTGACCGAGCCGTCGACAGCGAGTCCCGCGTCGGCCGGATCCGCCGGGCCGACGTCGGCCGGGTCGGTCGCCGTCGACCGGGAGGGGGACCGGTGAACGCCCTGCTCGGCGCGCTGCTGCCGGCCGTACCGCTGGTCGCCGGGCTTGTCGGTCTCCTCCTGCCCCCCGCCTCCCGGGAAGCGACCCCCGGACGGCTGTCGGCCCGCCGGGCGGCGGTGGCCCTCGGGGTGACCGGCGCGGCCGGTGCCCTGGCCGTCGCGGTGGCGCTCCTGGCCCGGGTCGACACACTCACCGAGGCGAGCACCACCTGGTTGGACCTGGCCGGGCTGCGGATCACCCTCGGGGTACGCCTCGACCCCGCCGCCGCCCTGGTAGCGGTGGCCGTCGCCGCCGTCGCCCTGCTCGTCCAGGTGTACTCGGTCGGCTACCTGCGACCGGAGCACCCCGACGACGACAGGTACCCGCCCTACGCCGCCCAGATCAGCCTCTTCACCGCCGCGATGCTGACAGTCGTCGTCGCCGGGGACCTGATCATGCTCCTGGTCGGTTGGGAGGTGATGGGCATCTGCTCGTACCTGCTCATCGCCCACGACCGGCGGCTGCCGCAGGCCCCGGCCGCCGCGACGAAGGCGTTCCTGGTCACCCGGGTCGGTGACGTCGGGTTCCTGCTCGGCATCGCCCTGCTCGGCGTCTCGGCGGGAAGTTCCCGGATCGCCGACGTGCTCGCCCACGACCACGCCCCGGGTCTGCTCACCGCCGCCTGCCTCCTCCTGCTCGCCGGGGTGGCAGGCAAGAGCGCCCAGTTCCCCCTGCACACCTGGCTGCCGGACGCGATGGCCGGTCCCACTCCGATCTCCGCGCTGATCCACGCCGCCACCATGGTCGCGGCCGGGGTCTACGCGGTGACCCGGCTGTTCGACCTCTTCGCCGCCACGTCGGTGGTGCCGGCGGTGCTCGGGGTGACGGCGTCGGTGACGCTCCTTCTCGGTGCGCTCGCCGCCACCGCCCAGGACGACCTGAAACGGGTCCTGGCCTGGTCCACGGTGTCCCAGATCGGGTACATGACCGGTGCCCTCGCCGTCGGTGCCCCGGGTGCCGCCCTGTTCCACCTGCTCACCCACGCCGCGTTCAAGGCCCTGCTCTTCCTCGCCGCCGGGTCGGTGATCCACGCCGTCGGCACCGCCCTGATGTCCCGGATGGGCGGGCTGCGCCGGGGCATGCCGGTGACCTTCTGGTGCACGTTGGTCGGTCTCGGGGCCCTCGCCGGGGTGCCTCCGCTGTCCGGGTTCTGGAGCAAGGACGGCGTGTTGGCCGCCGCCCAGGCCGCCGCGCTCGACGGGACCGGACCGGCCCCGACCTGGGTGGCCTGGTCGTTCTGGATCGCCGGGCTGGTCGGCGTGGTGCTGACCGCCTGGTACGCGACCCGGGTCCTGATGCTGACCTTCCTCGGCCGGGCCCGGGAGCCGCTGCCGAACCCGCACGACCCGTCGGCGCTGCTGCGCTGGCCGGTGCTGGTGCTCGCCGTGCCGGCCACGCTCCTCGGGCTGGCCGGGCTCTCCCCGGCGTTCGCCGCCCGCCTCGCCCCGGCCGCCCCCGACACGGCCACCACCCCGGAACTGGTCCACGTGGGGCCGGGGCTGCTCCTGCCGCTGGTGCTGCTCCTGGTCGGGGTGGGAACCGCGGTCGTCGGACGGCGTCGGAGCCCGACCGAGGATCCGGCCCGGGTCCTGGGTCCGCTGCGTCAGCTGTTCGTCGCCGGGTTCCGCCTCGACGAGGTGCAACACACCCTCGTCGTACGCCCGGTCCGGGCGTTGGCCCGGGTCGCCCGTACCGGTGACGAGGTGGTCGTCGACGGGGTGGTGGAGGGCACCGGCCGGGCGGCCCGGAGCCTCGGCGGCGGGCTGGCCACCCTGCACCGGGCGGCGCTGCCCCGGGCGGCGGCCGGGGTGCTGGCCGGGGCGTTGTTGATCGGCCTGGCCGCCGTCCTTCTCGCTGGGTGGTCCTCGTCATGACAGTCGGACAGTTCCTTCTGGTCGCGGTCCTGGCGGTGCCGGCGCTCGGTGCGGTGGCCGTCGCCGCCGTGCCCCGGGACCGGGCCGCCCGGCTCGTCGGGACGATCGCCGCCGCGCTCACAGTGCCCCTGGCGGCGCTGCTGGCCACCGGCGACCGGACCTGGACCTCCTACACCGCCACCGAACCGGCGATCCGCCCCTGGCACCGACTCGACCTGCAGTGGGTGCCCGGCCTGGACCTGCGCCTGCACCTCGGGGTCGACGGGATCTCCTGGCCGTTGGTGGTGTTGACCGCCCTGCTCACCGCCCTGTGCTGCGGGTACACCCTGTGGCGGGTGCCGCCCGGCGGCAGCGGCCGTGCCCTGGTCGCGCTGCTGCTCGTGGTCGAGGTGGGCATCCTCGGCACCTTCCTCGCCCTGGACCTGGTCCTGTTCTTCCTCTTCTTCGAGGTCGTCCTCCTGCCGATGTACGCGATCATCGTCGGGTGGGGCGGCAGCACCGGACGGGACGGTCGCCCCGCCCGGGACGCCGCCCGGGCGGCGGCCCGCAAGTTCGCCCTCTACACGCTGTTCGGCTCGGTCCTCCTGCTGGTCGGGGTGTACGTCGTGGTCTCCGCCGCCGGCACCGCCGACCTGATCGTCCTGACCGGGGGCGGTGAGCTGCCCCGGAGCACCCAACTCGCCGCGTTCGTCCTGCTCGGACTGGCGTTCGCGGTGAAGAGCCCACTGTGGCCCCTGCACTCCTGGCTGCCCGACGCGCACACCCAGGCCCCCACGGTCGGCAGCGTGGTCCTCGCCGGGGTCCTGCTCAAGATGGGGACGTACGGGCTGATCCGGGTGGCCGTCGGCGTGGCCCCCGAGGGTGCCCGGTGGGCGGCCCCGGTGCTCGGTGCGCTGGCGGTGGCGGCGATCCTGGTCGGCTCCCTGGTCTGCCTGGCCCAGACCGAGCTGAAACGGCTCATCGCCTACTCCAGCGTCGGGCACATGGGCTTCGTCCTGCTCGGCGTCGCCACCCTCACCGCCACCGGGATCCAGGGGGCACTCATCGGCAACATCGCCCACGGGGTGATCACCGGACTGCTCTTCTTCCTGGCCGGGGCGATCAAGGACCGGACCGGCACGGGATCCCTCGCCGAGCTGTCCGGGCTGCGGGAGACCGCACCCCGGCTCGCCGGTCTGCTCGCCTTCGCCGCTGTCGCCTCGCTGGGGCTGCCCGGCCTCGCCGGGTTCTGGGGAGAGGCGCTGGCGGTGATCGCCGCCGTCCAGGTGGGCGGGGCGTACTGGACGACCCTGGCGGTGCTGGCCGCCGTCGGCGGGGCGCTCACCGCCGCGTACCTGCTGCGGTTGTTGCGTCGGGTGACCCACGGCCGACCCGGCCCGGCGGTCGGCTCGGTCACCCCTGTGCTGTCCGGGGCCGAACTGACCGCGTGGGCGCCCCTGGTCGTGCTGACCCTCGCCATCGGACTCGCACCCACACTGGTCCTGGGGGTGGCCGGGGAGCCGGTCGCCGCCCTGGTGGAGGTGCTGCGATGACCGGGAGCCTGGTGCAGAGCATCGACCACGTGGCGCTGACCCCCGCCTACCTGGCGGCCGGGACGGCAGTCCTGGTCCTGCTCGCCGACGTCCTGCTGGGCCGGGGGCGGGTGACGCTGGCAGTGGCCGCCGTCGGGGCCGCCGCCACCGCCGTCGGGGCGGCAGTGGTCGGGGCCGGGCCGACCCGTCGGACCTTCTGCGTCGGCGCCGACTGCTCGTACGTCGCCGACAGCCGGTCCGCCCTGGTGGCAGTGGTCTTCGCCCTGCTCGCCCTCGGGGTGTTGGGGTTGTCGGTGCCCCTGTTGCGCACCGGATCCGTCCCGACGGGGGAGTACGCCTTCCTGCTGGCCTGCTCGATGACCGGCGGCGTGGTCCTCGGCGCGGCAGGGGACCTGATCACCCTGATCGTGGCGGTGGAGACCTTGACCCTGCCGATCTACGTCCTGGTCGGGCTGCGCCGGGGCAGCCTGGCCGGGGCCGAGGCGGCTGTCACCTTCTTCGTGGTCAGCGTGGTGGCGACCACCCTGACCCTGCTCGGTGCGGCGCTGGTCTACGCGGCCACCGGCGGCCTGCACCTGGACCGGCTCGGTGCGATCTTCGCCGACCGGCCGGAGTTGACGGACCTCCCGCTGGCCACCGCCGCCGTCGCCCTGGTGGTCCTCGGGCTGGCGTTCAAGGTGGCGGCGGTGCCGATGCACGCCTGGGCGCCCGCCACCTACGACGGTGCGCCGGTGCCTGTCGCCGCGTACCTCTCCACCGCGTCGAAGTTCGGTGGCGTGGTGGCCCTCCTCGCCGTCGTCGGGTACGCGCTGCCGGAGACGGTCACCGGTCCGATCCTCGCCCTGCTCGCGGTGCTGACGATGACTGTCGGGAACCTGGTGGCGCTGCGTCAGCGACGTACCGTCCGGCTCCTCGCCTGGTCGTCGGTGGCCCAGGCCGGTTACGTCCTGGCCCCGCTGGGCGTCCTGGCCCTGGCCGCCGGGCGCACCGAGCAGGCCATGACTGCGGCGTACGCGGCGGCGCTGGCGTACGCCGTCTTCTTCGTGCTCCTGGAGCTGGGGGCGTTCGCGGCGCTGGTGGCGTTGCGTCCGGCGGGCGCGGACGGGGGCACGGTGGAGGAGTTGCGCGGCGTGGCACGACGGCACCCCTGGACGGCGGCGGCCTTCGGGCTGGCCCTGGTCGGCCTGGCCGGCCTCCCCCCGGGGCTGGCCGGTCTCTTCGCCAAGGTCACGGTGGTCAGGTCGCTGCTGACCGGCGGCGCTGGTTGGCTCGCCCTGGTGGTGGCGCTGAACGCCGTCGTCGGCCTGGCCTACTACCTGCGCCTGGCCGCCGTCCTCTGGGCTCCCCCCACCGCCTCGGGCGGGTCGGCCCAGGCCGGTGCGGGCCGTCCGGCGCTGGTGGTCCTGGTGGTGCTGGCGGTGGCGACGGCGGTAGCGGTCATCGTCGGGTTCGCCCCTCAGATCGTGCTGGACGTCACCGCTCCCAGGTAACTCACAGTCATTAGACGGACTGTTGCGGGGTACCGGCTTGTTGAACCGGTCAGCGGATCCGGTCCTGATCCGTGCACCGAAGGAGTCAACGTGCACCACAACCGTCTGAAGACCGCCGCGCTGCTCGGCCTGCTCACCTCGCTGATCCTGGCGGTGGGCTACTGGTTCGGCGGCAGTGGCGGACTGGTCGTCGCCGTCGTCGTCTCGTTGGTGATGAACGGCGTGAGCTACTTCTTCTCCGACAAGATCGCGCTGCGGTCGATGGGGGCGCAGCCGGTCAGCGAGGCGCAGTTCCCGGAGCTGTACCGGATGGTCAGGGAGCTGGCCCAGCAGGCCGACCAGCCGATGCCCCGCCTGTACGTGAGCCCCACCGCCCAGCCGAACGCGTTCGCCACCGGCCGGAACCCGCAGAACGCGGCGGTCTGCGTCACGCAGGGGATCACCCAGATCCTCGACTACCGAGAGTTGCGGGGCGTCATCGGGCACGAGCTGTCACACGTGTACAACCGGGACATCCTGATCTCCAGCGTCGCCGCCGGCCTGGCCGGCATCATCACCATGCTGGCGAACCTGGCCCTGTTCATCCCCCTCGGGGGTCGCAACGACAACGGCCCCAACCCGCTGGTCCTGCTGGTCACCATCATTCTCGGGCCGATCGCCGCGACAGTCATCCAGCTGGCCATCAGCCGGAGCCGGGAGTTCCAGGCGGACGCCTCCGGGGCCGAGCTGACCGGCGACCCGATGGCCCTGGCCAGCGCCCTCCGCAAGATCCACGCGGGGACCCAGGCGCGCCCCCTGCCCGCCCAGGGGCAGCTGACCAGCACCGCCCACCTGATGATCGACAACCCGTTCAAGAAGGGCGGTGGGATCTCGGCCATGTTCGCCACCCACCCCCCGATGGAGGAGCGGGTACGCCGCCTCGAACAGCTCGCGGCGAACAGCGGACCCGTACGGTTCCAGCGCTGACGGTCCCCACCCGAGACACCCCCGCCCGCGCCCGGCCCCACCGGACGCGGGCGGGACGCGTGTGAGCCAGGAAACCCTGTCCCCGCCAAACCGGCGGCGTTAGGGTCGTACGGTCTTTCACTCATTACCCGTACGAAACGCTGGAGGGTTCGCCGTGGCCGCAGTCGGTCGCTACGCAGGGGTGTGGCGGATCCCCGGAGCCCCGGTACTCCTGATCACCGGGGTCCTCGGTCGACTCGGGATCGGAATGACCCCGCTGGCCCTCCTCCTCGTCGTGGAGCAGGTGACCGGGCGGTACTCCCTCGCCGCCGTCGCCGGTGGCCTCTACGCCCTCTCCGGGGCCGCGCTCAGCCCGGTCGCCGGACGGCTCGCCGACCGGCTCGGCCCCACCCCGGTCCTGCTGGTCCCCGCCGTGGCCCACCCGGTGGCCCTGATCGCCCTCCTCCTCACCAGCAACTCCGGGCGACCCACCCTGGGGTGGATCTTCCTGGCCGCCGCAGGGGCCGGGGCGACGTACCCGCCGCTGACCGCCGCGATCCGGGGAGCCTGGAACGACCTCACCGCCCCCACCACCGGCCGCTACCACCTGCGCAACACCGCCCTCGCGGCCGAGACCACCCTCTTCGAGGTGGTCTTCGTCCTCGGCCCGCTGCTGGTCGCGGGCTTCGTCCTCTTCGCCGACGCCGCCGCCGCGCTCGTCGGTGCGGCGGTGGTGACCCTGATCGGTACGACAGTCGTGGCGCTCGGCCGGGTGATGCGCGGATGGCGTCCCCACGGACGGGAGCACCACGCCCGAGGACTCGGCCCGCTCGCCGTCGCCGGGTTCCCGGCCCTCCTGGTCTGCGTCGGCGGCCTCGGGATCGCCTTCGGCGCCGCCGGGGTGACGGTCCCCGCCTACGCCTCCGGCCACGCCGGCAGCGGAGAGGCCGAAGGGCTGGCCGGTGTGCTGCTCGCAGTCTGGGGTGTCGGCAGCGCCGCCGGCGGCCTCTGGTTCGGCACCCGGGCCCCGGCCCGCAACATGACCCGCCTCTTCGCCCAACTCCTCGCCGGAGTGGCCGCCTCGTTCGCCGTGTTCGCGGTGATGCCGGGGCCGATCGCGCTCGGCGTGGCCCTGGTCGTCGGCGGCGCGCTGATCGCCCCCGCGCTGACCCTGGAGAACACCCTGGTCGGCCGGATCACTCCGAACGGCATGCTCAACGAGGCGTACACCTGGGTGGTGACAGTGTCGGTGGGAGCCAGCGCTGCCGGGGGCGCGATCGCCGGGCTGCTCGTCGACCACGGCGGGGGAGTCCCCGGCGCGTTCCTCTTCGCCGGTGCGGCGGTCGCCGTCGGTGCCCTGGTCGCCGCGCTACCCACCGGCCCGGTCGCCCGCGCCGAGACCCGCACCGCCCGCGACTCCGACGGCCTCCTCACCCCCGAACCGGCCTGACCCGACGCCTTTCGTCCCCGGACCGGCCCGACCCCGGCCCGCACACCGATCGGTTCCGGCGGCACCTTCTCGTGGGGTCTGCGGGTACGGCGCGGGCCGGCAGCCGGACGGGAGACGTCCCGTCGACCACCGGCCCGGGCGTGCCCTACCTGTAGTTCGTGAACTGCAGGGCGATCCCGAAGTCCTCGCCCTTGAGCAGGGTGATGATCGACTGGAGGTCGTCCTTCTTCTTGCCGGTGACCCGCAGCTGGTCGCCCTGGATCTGCGCCTGTACGCCCTTGGGGCCCTCGTCCCGGATCTTCTTGCTGATCGCCTTGGCCTTGTCGGACTCGATGCCCTGGACCACCTTGCAGTCGATCTTGAAAATCTTGCCCGACGGCTTCGGGTCCCCCGCGTCCAGCGACTTCAGCGAGATGTTCCGCTTGACCAACTTCTCCTTGAAGACGTCCAACGCCGCCCGGACCCGCTCCTCGGTCTCGGCCTGCAGCCCGATCGTCTCCTCACCGGACCAGTCGATCTCGGCACCGGTGCCCCGGAAGTCGAACCGCGTGGAGAGCTCCCGCTGCGCCTGACGAAGGGCGTTGTCGACCTCCTGCCGGTCGACCTTGCTCACGATGTCGAACGACGGGTTCGCTGCCATGTTCATGCTCCTGCTGTCCGGCGGTCTTCGTCACGTACTGTCGCCCACCGACCAGGCGGTGGGCACCCTGACCGTACCCGGTTGCGGCGGTGCCGGGGCGAACCGCTATCCTTGCTTCCGCCGCCGCGCACAGCGTGGTGGTACGCCCTGGCGGGTTGCCCGAGCGGCCAATGGGAGCGGACTGTAAATCCGTCGCGAAAGCTTCAGAGGTTCGAATCCTCTACCCGCCACCAGGTGCGAGCACGGCCCCCGATCAGCAGAGATGCCGATCGGGGGCCGTTCTCGTTGGGCTCTCCGGCTGAGTCCAGCCGATCACGACTGGTTGGCACCGCCCCGGACGGCCGGTTCTTCCGGGGCCTGCACGGGGTGGACCGCTCTCCAGGTCGGTGTACGACCGACGGCGGAAGCTCGCCGGCCACGGCGTCGCCGTCCTCCTCTGCATCTACGCCAACTGCATCGATGGAGGAGACGACACCGTGAATGACAAGATCAGCCATGCGCTCGGATCACTCGAAACTAACCTTCGCCTGGGCTAAACACGGAGAGTAGTGAACTCTGTGGTTGTGGCGGCTCCAAGCTAACGCTCCGTAGTTACGAACCTGGGTTCCAAATGTAAGTTTGAAGCTAGATGCTTTAGATCTGCCTCGGACGTTGGGGCTAGACTTTGAATTAAAGGGCTGAAATTAAAGTTCTCAGAGAATGGCTTGCAATCCGTGGATCTTCAGGCGTTTGCTTCGTCCCCTGTTGGGGTGCTTGTGCCCATCAGCGGCCATGACACTCGGTATGACGAGCCATACGATCACAAGGCGTTCCTGCCGAACCCCTTGCCAGGCCAGGTCGACCTTGCGCAGGAGACGTTCCGGGATCTGACTGCGGCGACGGCCGCGGTCGCGCGGCTTGACCAGGCGGCGATTCGGCTTCCCAACCCCATGCTCTTGGCAAGGCCGGCGATCCGGCGGGAGGCTGTCAGCACCTCAGCTCTTGAGGGTACGTACGCAGCCTTGGACGACGTTCTGGAGGCTGACTTCCTGGAGGCGGGTGCGGTCTCTGCGTCAGTCGCCGAGGTCGTCAACTACGTGCGCGCTGCTGAGATGGCGTATGAGTGGATCAAGGAACGACCGATCACCATCGGCATGCTTCGGCAGCTTCAGAAGGTTCTCATGAAGGGGACCCGGGCTGACACCGCTGACGCGGGAGATGTCAGGAGTATCCAGGTCTTCATCGGACTCAACGCAGGCCGAGTTACGGAAGCCCGCTTCGTGCCTCCACCGCCAGGAGACCAGTTGAGGGCGGGTTTTGAGGCGTGGGAAACCTGGATCAACACCAAGGATGACCTTCCGCTGATCGCCAAGATGGCGTTGGGTCACTACCAGTTTGAGACGCTACATCCTTTTAATGATGGAAACGGACGCCTTGGGCGTCTGGTCTGCGTGCTTCAGCTGGCGGCGGAAGGCGAGTTGCGAGTGCCTGTCCTGAATCTCTCGCCTTGGCTTGAGATGCGAAGGCGGGAGTACCAGGACCACCTCCTTCAGGTCAGCATGACGGGCAGGTTCGATCAATGGATCAGATTCTTCTCGGAGGCTGTCCGAGCGCAGGCTGTCCTGGCAGTGGAGCGCATCGATGCTCTACTCGACTGGAAGGAGCATGCGCTCGACCGACTTCAAGAGGCTAAAGTACGCGGGGTGGCTACCCGGATCGTGGAGGATCTCATCGGTTACCCGATGATCACACCCACGGCTGCATCCCAGATGTACAGCGTCTCCTATCCAGCTGTAAACACTGCCATCCGTCGACTGGAGGGCCTAGGCATCCTCCAGGAGCGGACAGGGCGGCGCTATGCTCGCGTCTTCGCTGCAAAGGACGTACTTCGCATCATTGATACGCGATAGCCCGGCGGCTTCAGTAAGTGGGCGTGGACAGAGGGTGGGCGGCTGTCCCTGACGCCCTGTAAATCCGTCGCGCAAGCTTCAGAGGTTCGAATCCTCCACCCGCCACCAGGTGCGAGCACGGCCCCCGATCAGCAGAGATGCCGATCGGGGGCCGCTCTCGCCGAACCGTTCGGCTACCGGAACCCGTGCACGGTGTCGGTCAGGACCAGAACAGGGGTTGGCCCGGGTTGTCGACCTCGAACTGCTGCCGTACGGGGGTGCTCGCCCCGTCGAGGGTGGTGGTGTACCAGCCGGTCGAGTCCTGGATGGCGATCATCTTGCCGTCGGGGGAGAGGACCAGGTGCTGGATCCTCGACTTGTTCGGCGGGGCCAGCTTCTTCATGGTGACGGTGTTGGCGGCGCGGTCCACGGTGACCAGGGCGATGCTGCCGAAGTGCTGGCGGTCCTCGTCGGTCCTGGCGCTGCACAGGAGCCGGTCGGCGTCGACGGGGACCCCGCAGTGGTACTCGAATCCGTCGAGGACGCCGGCACCGGGGGCGGCACCGTTGACCAGGACGTGCTCGATGTCGTCACCGAAGGCGTACACCCGGGTGTCCGAGGTGGTCAGCCCGTCGATCTTGTAGACCTTCTCGCTGCGGGGGTCGGCGACGCCCTCGTCCTTCGGGTCGGCGTCGGGGGTGGCCGGGTCCACCGAGACGACCCGTCCGGCCTTGCCGCCGGGGGCCTGACGCTGTCCCTCCCCGAGGACGGCGTGGATCCGGCCGTTCTCGGCAAAGTGGGCCTTCTGGTAGCACTGCTCGCCTGCGCCGTACACCTGGGGCGCCGTCCAGGTTCCACTGTCGGTGAAGACGCCATCGGTGAGGGTGGCGACGCGCAGTTCGCAGTCCTTGACGTACGTCAGGCGGTTCATCGTCGTGTCGAAGGTCGTCCGCTTCGCGTTCCCGGCCGGGTAGGGGACGACCACGGGGGACCCGACGGGGTTGCCGGTGGCGACGTCCCGGACGATGAGCGTCTTCGTCGGCGCGAGGCCCACTCCCTGGGCGAACACGATGCCGGAGGAGAGACCCGGCGGCGGGGCCTGCGGTGTCGACTCGGGGGTGGGGGCACCCTCGTCGACGGTCTCACCCGAAGGGGCGGCCTCGGGTGTGGAGTCGTCCACCCTGCCGCACCCGCCGAGCAGGAGCAGCACCGCTGCCGACACTGTGATGATCCGCCGCATGTACCGACCTCCAGGGTTCGCGGTTCCGATGTGGTTCCGCACCAAGATCCTAGAGAGGGCCGCAGGAGCCTCGATCGACGGCAGGATCTTCGTGATGCACTTCTCGGGGGCCGTATCTTCCTGTCGTCTCCCGATTCGGCCATCCCCCGTTCGGTTTCGGTGTCCGGGCTTTGGTCGGCGACGGGCCGCCTGTGATGGTCGGTGTCGGGTGATCCGGCTCGGTAAGACCGAAGAGCGGTCGGTGGTTCTGCGGTGACTTCCGGACCATTTGCGGCTTCGTTGCGGAAATTCTCGGGAGCGGTCGGTAACGGCCGGGTCGGTGTCAATCAGGTGGCGATTCGGCGCAAGCTCGAATGGGCGTACCCGATGCTTCGCTGGGCGGCGTCACCGGTGGTGTCGGGGAGGCGGGCGTGGGGCGTCGGGGTGCCACCGGCGGGGCGGCGGGCGGGTGGCCGGATCGGCGGTCGGGTTCAGGCGTCGGGCGGGGCGGGGCGCGGGGGAGCGGCGACGGGGGTCGGGTTCACCGGGCGGCGCGTCGGTCCGTCCAGGGTGGAGACCGACCCGACCAATGAATGTGGCGAATGCGGCAAATCGGTCTTTAGTCGGTGGGGCGTTGTCGGCATTGGTTCCGGTGGAATCGGCGTACGGGTCGATGCAGGTGCATCTGCAGATGCGACCGCAAGTGCAGGAACCGGGAGACTGGTGATCCGCACGGTAAGCGGGTGAGGTCGCAATTTGCAGGTTCTGTAGCGGAGTGCGGACCTGTGGTGGTGGCGATCTGGTCCAGAGAGGTGATCCGAAGCGTCGAACGGATGAATTACCCGGTCATGGTGCCGACCCACGGCGCTCTCCGCTTTTACCCCCGCTGGCCGTGTGGCACCATCGTGGAACCTTTACTCACTCTGACTAACTCGTGACAGGGAGCGAACATGCTTGCTCGAAGGGTGGGCCGGGTCTTCGGTTCGCTGCTCGCCGCCGCCGCGTTGGTTGTGCTCACGAGCAACGTGATCGTCGACCGTCAGGACGGCTTCGACTGGCAGGTGCGGAGCGTGCAGGCGGACGGCTTCGACTGGCAGATGCCGGCCCTGCAGGCGGTCGTCCGCTAGACGTCAATCACGTCGGCCCGGTTGACCCCGGGCCGACGTGCTCGTTGGAGGGGACGGCATGGTCGAGCACCGGCCGAGGTCACGCCGATCGACCGAGAATGCCTGGCTCGTCAGCGGCCCGATCGCCCTGATCGCGGTCCTCTGCTCGACAGTGCTGGCGCTTGCCGAACGTCCGTCGGTCGGGCAGTGGCCGGCAACGCTTGTCATGACCGCGGTGATGGTCGCCGCCGCACTGCCGGTCATCAACATCGTGGTACGCCGCCAGGCGCTCGGCGTGCTCCTCACCGAGATCCCCCTGGTGGTCGCCTTCTACCTGCTGCCACCGCTGTCTGTGGTGTTCGCGTACACGCTGGCGACCCTGATCGTGCAGATCCGGCGCCGCCTCGCGCCGGTCAAGTTCTGGTTCAACGTGGCGCTCGCCGCGGCGGCCACCGCGCTGGCCGAGATGACCCTGCTGGCGCTCCCCGAACCGGTCGGGGTCGGCCCACAGACCTGGGCGATCCTCTTCCTGGCCACCAGCGTGCACACCCTGGTGACCCTGACCGCCGTGGCTGTCGTCATCGGGGTGGTCCAGGGCTGGCAGGCCGGATGGCAGCTGATCCGCACCTCACCACCGGCGTTGCTGGCCGGGGTGATCCAGGTGGCCGCCGGTCTGCTCATCCTGATCACCCTGGTCACCAACAGGTGGGCGGTCGTCCTGCTCGCGGCGATCGCCCTCGCCCTCATGCTGGTGTACAGGTCGTACACCCAGTTCCTGCGCCAACACCGGACCCTCGCCGACCTGTACGAGCTGACCGGTGCGATCACCGAGAGCGGCCACGACGGCACCCTCGTCGACGCGCTCCTGGGCCGGGTCCGGACCCTGATGCAGGCCGAGTACGCCACCCTCTGGCTGCCCGCCCAGGGGCGTCACCCCGAGGTCCTGCTGACCGCGCGGGAGGACAACAGCGGGCTGCTGGACATCGCCGTCACCCCTGCTGACCTGCGTGAACAGGCAGTACGAACGGCGCAGACCGTCACCGTCGGCCCCCGTTTCCGGGACGAGGCCGGTCAGCGGGCCACAGTCCGCGTCGAGCGGGTCAAGGACGCGATAGTCCTGCCGCTGCGGGTCGGCTCGGTGGCGATGGGCACGCTGGAGGTCGTCAACCGGCTGGGCGACGCCAACAACTTCACCCCCGAGGACGTGCCGGTCCTGGAGACCGTGGCCGCGCACGCCGCCGTGGCGTTGGAGAACTCCCGCCTCGTCGACCGGTTGCGGCACGACGCGTACCACGACGCGCTGACCAAGCTGCCCAACCGGCGGCGGATCACCGCCGCCCTGGACGAGTCGGTCAAGATCAGGGCACCCGGCGAGGTGGTGGCGGTGCTGCTGTTCGACGTGGACGGGCTGCGGCAGGTCAACGAGACGCTCGGACACGCCGCCGGGGACAAGGTCCTCGCCGAGGTCGCCGGCCGGCTCCGGTCCTGCGCGCCGTCGGCCGCCCTGGTGGGCCGGGCCGGCGGGGACGAGTTCCTGGTCACCCTCCGGCTGGCCAACGTCGACGAGGCGGTCGAGCTGGCCGCCTCCCTGCGCGAGCAGATCCGCGACGAGATGGTCTTCGACCTGCTGACTCTCGACGTCGACACGGCCGTCGGGATCGTCGTGCACCCCGAACACGGCAGCGACGCGGCGACCCTGCTGCAACGGGTCGACCTCGCCGCGACGGCGGCCAAGTCCGTACCCGGCAGCGTCCAGGTCTTCAACCCGGCCCTGGAGAGCGGAACGCTGCACCGGCTCGGTCTCGCCGAGGACCTGCGGCGGGCACTGGACGAGGGGCAGGTGCAGGTCTACTTCCAGCCCAAGGTCACGCTGCGGGACCGGCGTCTGGTCGGGGTCGAGTGCCTGGCCCGGTGGGAGCACCACGCGCACGGCCAGGTGGCCCCGGCGGACTTCGTCGCCGTGGCCGAGCACACCGGCCAGATCGGCCGGCTCACCGAGGTGGTGCTCCGGGAGGGGCTGCGACGCAGTCGGGACTGGGTCTACTCCGAGCAGCCACTCGCCGTCTCGGTCAACATCTCCGCCCGTACGCTCACCGACAGGGACTTCCCCGACCGGGTCCGCGAACTGCTCACCGAGTACGGCGTACCCCCGCACCGGCTCACCTTCGAGATCCGCGAGTCCGGGGTCCTCGACGGCACCGACCGGCCGATCCCGACCCTGCGTCGGCTCCGGGAGCTGGGCGTACGGCTCGCCCTCGACGACTTCGGCACCGGGGCCACCTCGCTGGCGTACCTGCGTCGCCTGCCGGTGCACGAGGTGAAGGTCGACAGCTCGTTCGTCCAGGGGATGGCGACCGATCCGGGGGATCTGGCAATCGTGAACGCCGTGGTGACCCTCTCCCAGCAGTTCGGCCTCACCGTGGTGGCCGAGGGGGTGGAGAGCGAGCTGACCCTGGAGCTGTTGCAGGACATCGGCTGCGAGATCGGGCAGGGGTTCCTCTTCAGCCGTCCGTTGCCGTACGAGCGCCTGGCCGCCTGGTTCAGCGCCCAGGCCGAGCCGGACCCGGCCGGGAACGTGGACCTGCCCCGGTTGCGGGCGGTGCCCTGACGGCAGGTCGGGATGCCTCCCGACCTGCGCGGAAGCGTCGGGTGGCGGCGGGTGGGGGATCCGATTTCACCTCGCCGGGCGGGCCGTGTACTCTTACCTCTGCGCGGCCCCCACGGGGAGATCGCGCAGGCCCCCTTAGCTCAGTCGGCAGAGCGTCTCCATGGTAAGGAGAAGGTCTACGGTTCGATTCCGTAAGGGGGCTCAGAGGGTCCGGCTGGACCCCACCTGCAGCGGTGTAGCTCAGATGGTAGAGCAAGCGGCTCATAATCGCTGTGTCGCCGGTTCAAGTCCGGCCACCGCTACTTTCGGGATCCAGTTGTCCGGGGTTTCGATGGGTTGGGCGCCGTTGGCGCCCACTTTGCATGTCCGCGCAGTTAGCGCGTAGGCTGATGCGCTGTAGTTGTTCCGTTAGCGAGGAAGGCACTCCGCCGTGGCGAAGGCGACCGATGTTCGGCCGAAGATCACTTTGGCGTGTGTGGAGTGCAAGGAGCGCAACTACATCACGCGCAAGAACCGCCGTAACGACCCGGACCGCATCGAGATGAAGAAGTTCTGCCCCCGGGACGGGAAGCACACCCTCCACCGCGAGACCCGCTGAGTCGTCGCCGGCGCGAGCCGGCACACCAGAGCACCGATCGCCGATCCGAGCAGGATGCGCGGCACCGCCGCCCGTCCTCTTCCGGGTCGGCTTTCGTGCGTCGGTGCCCTGACCGGGGCGGACGTTCGTCCCGTTGTAGGTTTCTCGGCATGCCCATGGACCCGTCCTTCGTCGGCCGGAGTTATCCGCCGACCGCCCCCTACCAGGTGGGCCGAGAAAAGATCCGCGAGTTCGCCACGGCGATCGGGGCCACCGACCCGGCCCACCACGATCCCGACGCCGCCCGGGCGCTCGGCCACTCCGACGTGGTGGCCCCGCCGACCTTCCCCGTTGTGGTCTCCGAGCGCGCCAGTCAGCAGGTCTTCACCGACCCGCAGCTGGGCGTCGACTTCGCCCGGGTGGTCCACGGGGACCAGCGGTTCGCCTACACCCGCCCGGTGGTCGCCGGGGACGAGCTGGTCTGCCGGACCACCATCGAGGAGATCACCCAGCGGGGTGGACACGACTTCCTCACCACCCGGATCGAGGTCGTGACGACCACCGGCGACCCGGTGGTCACCATGTGGTCCAAGATGGTCGTACGTGGGGAGGGCTGAGATGGAGCTGCCGGTCAGGACGTACCGGGTGACGCGCGCGGACCTGGTCCGATACGCCGGAGCCTCGGGGGACTTCAACCCGATCCACTGGAACGACCGGGTCGCCACCACCGTCGGCCTACCCGGGGTGATCGCCCACGGCATGTTCACCATGGCGCTGGTCGGCCGGGCGGTCGCCGAGTGGGCAGGCGCCCCGGACGCCGTCGTCGAGTACGGTGTCCGCTTCGCCCGGCCGGTGGTGGTTCCCGACGACGAGGAGGGCACCGAGATCGAGGTGTCGGCGAAGGTCCGCGAGGTCACCGAGGCGGGCCTGACCAGGCTCGACGTGACCGCTGTGTGCCGGGGGGAGAAGGTCCTGTCGCAGGCCCGTGCCACGGTGCGCGTCCGCGACTGAGGCCGCTCGCCACGCGTGTGGGGGAGACCGGTTGGGAAACTGGTGCCGGTACCCGTACACTGGTCCGCCGTGGGGTAAGTGGCCCTTTCTCGTCGTGTTCGGCGGGGTGGGGTGAGCTTTTCCGCACAGGGGTGTAGCTCAATTGGCAGAGCAGCGGTCTCCAAAACCGCAGGCTGCAGGTTCAAGTCCTGTCACCCCTGCGCCTCAGGCCTGACCGTTCCCGTGGGTCGCGCCGCCACCTGGTGGCGTCCGGCCCGTGGTGGTGGTACCGGCGGGGTGGTCCCGAGGCATCGGGTCCTCTCGGCCGGTCTGCCGGCCGCGGCCCGTCGCGGGACGGTTCGGTCCGGTCGGCGTGACCAACGCCGCGTACGCCTCCCGGCGTACGACCCTGATTCCCGCGACGGAGGGCGAAGTGGCCGAGAACAAGCGGCGCGGCGAGGACGCCGGCGACGACCGTCAGCACGACGACGACGTCGTCGACGAGACCGCCGGCGACGATGTGACCGATGCCAACGCTACCGACGCGGACGAGCCGGTTTCGCGCGGTGGCACCACGACCCGGTCCAAGGCTCGGGCCGAGTCGGCGGACAGCAAGCCGAAGACCAAGGCCGACGACGGCCGGGTCGGCGTGTTCGGCCGCGTGGCGCGGTTCTTCCGCGAGGTCGTGGCCGAATTGCGTAAGGTCATCTGGCCGACCCGCAAGGAGCTGCTGACCTACACCGCCGTGGTGGTCGTGTTCGTCGCGGTCATGCTGACGATCGTGGCCGGGCTCGACTTCGCCTTCGCGAAGGGCGTGCTGTGGGTCTTCGGTAACCCCAGCTGACCGGCTGACCGAGCCGATAAGTGACGGAAGTGAGCAAGCGTGCCTGAGTACGACGAGACCGCCGGACCCACGGACGAGCAGTCCACGGTGGCGACGGCGGCGAGTGACGAGTCGGTCGAGGCCGCCAGCGAGCCGGAGTTCCCGACCACCGAGCCGGAGCCGGCCGAGGACTACGACCCGGTCGCCGAGCTGCGCCAGAAGCTGCGGTACGCCCCCGGCGACTGGTACGTGGTCCACTCGTACGCCGGTTACGAGAACAAGGTCAAGACCAACCTCGAGACCCGGATCACGTCCCTCGACATGGAGGACTACATCTACCAGGTCGAGGTGCCGACCCGGGAAGAGGTCGAGGTCAAGAACGGCAAGCGTTCCCAGGTCCAGGCCAAGGTCTTCCCCGGCTACATCCTGGTCCGGATGGAGCTGACCGCGGAGTCGTACTCCTGCGTCCGCAACACCCCCGGTGTGACCGGCTTCGTCGGGGCGACCGACCGGGCCGACCGCCCGGCGCCGCTCTCCCTCGACGAGGTCCTCAAGTGGCTCGCCCCGGCGGTCGAGACCGAGCAGAAGAAGGCGAAGCCGGAGGTCAAGGTCCTCGACTTCGAGGTCGGCGACTCGGTCACGGTCACCGACGGCGCGTTCGCCTCGCTGCCGGCCACGATCAGTGAGATCAACGCCGACCAGCAGAAGCTGAAGGTCCTGGTTTCGATCTTCGGCCGGGAGACCCCGGTCGAGCTGAACTTCAACCAGGTGACCAAGATCTGAGCGGTGACCGGCGGCGGGCCTCGGCTCGCCGCCGGCGCGTCCGTTCCGGCCGTGGTCGGTCGTCGACGGTCTCCTGCGGCACCTCCGGCAGGAGACCGTCGATGACTGCGCTACCCTAGAACGTCGTCGTTGTCGCAGCGCGCTGACCGTGCGTGCCGAGGCCGGCGCCTTTTCCCGATCCACGTCCCAGGAAGAGACATGCCTCCGAAGAAGAAGCTCGTCAAGACGTTCACGCTTCAGCTGCCGGCGGGCCAGGCCACCCCGGCGCCGCCGGTCGGCCCCGCGCTCGGTCAGCACGGCGTGAACATCATGGAATTCTGCAAGTCCTACAACGCGCAGACCGAGTCGCAGCGGGGGGACGTCGTTCCCGCCGAGATCAGCGTGTACGAGGACCGTTCCTTCACCTTCGTGCTGAAGACCCCGCCCGCCGCCCGGCTGCTGATCAAGGCCGCCGGTGTGCAGAAGGGCTCGGGCGTCCCGCACAAGGAGAAGGTCGGCTCGGTGTCCCGGGCCCAGGTGCGCGAGATCGCCGAGAAGAAGATGGCTGACCTCAACGCCAACGACCTCGACCAGGCCGAGAAGATCATCGCGGGCACCGCCCGGTCGATGGGCCTGAACGTCACCGACTGATCCGAACCCCATACGGCCCGATCGTGGGAGGGCGCGCGAAGGCGCGACCCGCCAGACACCACAGGAGTCAGACAGACATGCAGCGCAGCAAGAGCTACCGCAAGGCGGCCGAGGTCATCGACCGCTCGAAGTTCTACACCCCGGCTGAGGCGATCAAGCTCGCCAAGGACACCACCAACACCAAGTTCGACGCCACGGTCGAGGTCGCGATGCGCCTCGGCGTCGACCCCCGTAAGGCGGACCAGATGGTCCGGGGGACGGTCAACCTGCCGCACGGCACCGGTAAGACCGCCCGCGTGATCGTTTTCGCCGCCGGCGCGAAGGCCGAAGAGGCCGTCGCGGCGGGTGCGGACGAGGTGGGTACCGACGAGCTGGTCGCCCGGATCCAGGGTGGCTGGTTGGACTTCGACGCCGCCATCGCCACTCCGGACCAGATGGCCAAGATCGGCCGGATCGCGCGGATCCTGGGCCCGCGCGGTCTCATGCCGAACCCGAAGACCGGCACGGTGACCATGGACGTCACCAAGGCGGTCGCGGACATCAAGGGCGGAAAGATCGCCTTCCGGGTGGACAAGCACTCCAACCTCCACCTGATCATCGGCAAGGCGTCCTTCTCGGCCGCTCAGCTGGTGGACAACTACGCCGCGGTCCTGGACGAGGTCCTGCGGGCCAAGCCCTCCGCGTCCAAGGGCAAGTACCTGAAGAAGGTCACCCTGACGACGACCATGGGCCCGGGTGTCCCGATCGACCCGAACGTGGTGAAGAACCTGCAGGACGGCCTCGCCGAGGGCTGAGCACCGCTGGTCCGACGAGGGCCCTGCCACCGACGGTGGCAGGGCCCTCGCCCGTTCCCGAATGGACCGATTCGCCGGCTACGTCCGAAGTCCCCGGCCCGCCGAAGTCCCCGGCCCGCCGAAGTCCCCGGCCCGCCGAAGTCCCCGGCCCGCCGTAGTCGGCGGTGCCTCCCGCAGTCGTCGGGCCCGCCGGGGCGGCCCGGGTGCCGGTGAGCCGGGACACGTGGACGGGCCACGGGTGCGGGGCGATTTGGTTTCCGGGCGGCGCGTCGCGTAACCTGACCGAGTTCCACCCAGAGACCGCTGGTCACCATGCTCCGGCATGGTCGAAGGTCCGCGATGACGGGCGACCCGCGCAGGGCGGTAAGCGACACTTCGGTTTTCGAGCCGATCCTCGCCCCGTGCGCCCTGCGCCGGGGCTTTTCGTTTGTCGTGATGCCTACGGTGCCGTCACGGGCGATCCCGCCCCTTCGACGGCGACCAGCTCCGAGCAACGAGAGAGGAGGGACATGGCGGACAAGTCGATCCGGGCCGACAAGGCCTCGGCCGTCGCCGAGCTGACCGAGAGCTTCCGCACTGCGGGTGCGACCGTGCTGACCGAGTACCGCGGTCTGACGGTTTCCCAGCTCACCCAGCTGCGGCGCTCGCTCGGCAAGGAGACCACCTACACCGTCGCGAAGAACACGCTGGCGAAGCGTGCCGCGACCGATGCGGGCATCTCCGGCCTCGACGAGCTGTTCTCCGGTCCTACCGCGCTGACTTTCGTTTCGGGCGACGTCGTCGAGGCGGCGAAGGGCCTTCGTGACTTCGCGAAGGCCAACCCGAAGCTCGTCATCAAGGGCGGTGTCTTCGAGGGCAGGGCCATCACCGCGGCCGAGGTCACGAAGCTCGCCGACCTGGAGTCCCGTGAGGTGCTGCTGGCCAAGCTGGCTGGCGCGATGAAGGGCAACCTGAGCAAGGCCGCGGCCCTGTTCCAGGCTCCGCTCTCCAAGACCGCCCAGCTGGCGGCCGCCCTGCAGGACAAGCGCGAGAAGGAGGGCGCCGAGGCGGCCTGAGGCCGCGCGGCGCACCCACGTTCTTAGTCAACCATTCAGGAAAGGACGCCAGACATGGCGAAGCTCAGCACCGAAGAGCTGCTCGACGCGTTCAAGGAGATGACGCTGATCGAGCTCTCGGAGTTCGTGAAGCAGTTCGAGGAGACCTTCGAGGTCACCGCCGCCGCGCCGGTCGCCCTGGCCGCCGCTCCGGGTGGCCCGGGTGGGGCTGCGCCGGCCGAGGAGGAGAAGGACGAGTTCGACGTCATCCTCGAGGCCGACGGTGGCAAGAAGATCCAGGTCATCAAGGTCGTGCGTGAGCTGACCGGCCTGGGCCTCAAGGAGGCCAAGGACGCGGTCGAGTCCGCGCCGAAGGCGATCCTGGAGAAGGTCAACAAGGAGACCGCCGAGAAGGCGAAGACCAAGCTCGAGGGTGAGGGCGCCAAGGTCACCCTCAAGTGACTTCGGCATCACCTGTGGTGTGCCGCCTCACGTGAGGCGGCACACACCTTGTCGCGACGGGCGGCGATCCGGAAACGGGTCGTCGCCCGTCGCGTTTGTGGACTCCCGGGGGAGACGAGGTGACCAGGGAGTCCGGTGTGGGCGTCGGGTAGCCTGTCGGCTTCGAGGTTCGCCCGGCGGGTGCAAAGAAGTTCTCACCCGTGGGTCCGGGCCTTGACGCGGTACCGACCGGACAGGCACGCTGGCACACAGCAAGACCTTCCGCGCTTGCAACGGCCATCTCTCGGGTAATGGCAGTGGCGGTGACAGCCGCCCCGTCATCACCGGAGCGGTCCGGTAGGAACGACGCGTTCCGAGCGGCCCGGTAGACCCCGGTTTCCAGGGGGTCCCGAGGCACGTTCCGCGCCGACCTGCCGGTCGGCTGGACAGCGGTTAGCCTTTCGGCTACACTGCTAGTTTGCGCTGCCTTCCGACTTGACCCCTGCTCGGAATGTCCGATTCTGGATAATTCTGGTGGGGTCATTGGAGTGCACGCATACCAGCCGTTCTGCAGCACCGGTCCTCGGAAGGACGCATCTTGGCAGCTTCCCGCCCTGCGAAGACCAGTCGTACGTCGAGCGCTTTCGCACCCCGCCGAGTCTCTTTCGGCAGGATCACCGAACACCTCGAGGTCCCCAACCTCCTCGCCATCCAGAACGAGTCCTTCGACTGGCTCGTCGGCAACGAGGCTTGGCAGGGCCGGTCGGCGGACGACCCGCACGCACGCTCGGGTCTCGCGGAAATCCTCGACGAGATCAGTCCCATTGAGGACTTCTCCGGCACCATGTCACTCTCCTTCTCGGCACCGCGCTTCGACGAGGTCAAGGCCTCGATCGAGGAGTGCAAGGAGAAGGACCTGACCTACTGCGCTCCGCTCTTCGTCACCGCGGAGTTCACCAACAACACCACCGGCGAGATCAAGAGCCAGACGGTGTTCATGGGTGACTTCCCGATGATGACGCCGAAGGGCACCTTCATCATCAACGGGACCGAGCGGGTAGTGGTCAGCCAGCTCGTCCGCTCCCCGGGTGTGTACTTCTCCAAGGAGCCGGACAAGACCTCCGACCGCGACCTGTCCAGCGTCAAGGTCATCCCGAGCCGGGGTGCCTGGCTGGAGTTCGACATCGACAAGCGCGACACCGTCGGCGTCCGGATCGACCGTAAGCGCCGTCAGGCCGTCACCGTGCTGCTCAAGGCCGTCGGATGGTCGGCGGAGCAGATCCGCGAGAAGTTCGGCTGGTCCGAGCTGCTGATGACCACGCTCGAGAAGGACCACATCGGCGGGCAGGACGAGGCGCTACTCGACATCTACCGGAAGCTGCGCCCTGGCGAGCCGCCGACGCGGGAGAACGCCCAGACCCTGCTCGACAACCTCTTCTTCAACCCGAAGCGGTACGACGTCGCCAAGGTCGGTCGGTACAAGTTCAACAAGAAGCTCGAAGTCGCCGTGCCGATCACCACCGGCACGCTGACCGAGGACGACATCGTCGCCACCGTGGAGTACCTCTGCCGGCTGCACGCCGGTGAGGAGGGCTACGAGGCCGACGACATCGACCACTTCGGCAACCGCCGTCTCCGGACGGTGGGCGAGCTGATCCAGAACCAGGTTCGGGTCGGCCTGTCGCGGATGGAGCGGGTCGTCCGGGAGCGGATGACCACCCAGGACGTCGAGGCGATCACGCCGCAGACCCTGATCAACATCCGACCGGTGGTGGCGGCGATCCGGGAGTTCTTCGGTACCTCCCAGCTGTCCCAGTTCATGGACCAGACCAACCCGCTGGCGGGCCTGACCCACCGGCGCCGGCTGAGCGCGCTCGGCCCTGGTGGTCTGTCCCGGGAGCGGGCCGGCTTCGAGGTCCGTGACGTGCACCCGTCGCACTACGGCCGGATGTGCCCGATCGAGACGCCGGAAGGCCCGAACATCGGTCTGATCGGCGCGCTCTCCACCTTCGCCCGGGTCAACCCGTTCGGCTTCATCGAGACGCCGTACCGGAAGGTCGTCGAGGGTCGGGTCACCGACCAGATCGACTACCTGACCGCGGACGAAGAGGACCGGTTCGTCAAGGCGCAGGCCAACGCCCCGCTGCGGGCCGACGGCACGTTCGCCGAGGACCGGGTCCTGGTCCGTCGTAAGGGCGGCGAGACCGAGGACGTCGCGCCGGGTGCCGTGGACTACATGGACGTGTCGCCGCGGCAGATGACCTCGGTCGCCACCGCGATGATCCCGTTCCTCGAGCACGACGACGCCAACCGCGCACTGATGGGCGCGAACATGCAGCGCCAGGCGGTGCCGCTGGTCAAGGCCGAGTCGCCGCTCGTCGGTACGGGCATGGAGTACCGGGCCGCCGTCGACGCCGGTGACGTGGTCGTCGCCGAGGTCGGTGGTGTGATCGAGGACCTCTGCGCGGACTACATCACGATCCACCAGGACGACGGTCACCGCCGGACGTACCTGCTGCACAAGTTCCGTCGCTCGAACGCCGGCTCCTGCGTCAACCAGAAGCCCGTGGTCTTCGAGGGCGACCGGGTCGAGGCCGGCCAGGTCATCGCCGACGGACCGTGCACCGACGAGGGTGAGATGGCACTCGGGCGTAACCTGCTCGTGGCCTTCATGACCTGGGAGGGGCACAACTACGAGGACGCGATCATCCTGTCGCAGCGCCTCGTGCAGCAGGACGTGCTCACCTCGATCCACATCGAGGAGCACGAGGTCGACGCCCGGGACACCAAGCTGGGTCCGGAGGAGATCACCCGCGACATCCCGAACGTCAGCGAGGAGATGCTCGCCGACCTCGACGAGCGCGGCATCATCCGGATCGGCGCAGAGGTCGTCCCCGGCGACATCCTGGTCGGCAAGGTCACCCCGAAGGGTGAGACCGAGCTGACCCCGGAGGAGCGGCTGCTCCGCGCGATCTTCGGTGAGAAGGCGCGGGAGGTCCGGGACACCTCGCTGAAGGTTCCGCACGGTGAGACCGGCACGGTCATCGGCGTGCGTACCTTCTCCCGGGAGGACGGCGACGAGCTGCCTCCGGGCGTCAACGAGCTGGTCCGGGTCTACGTCGCGCAGAAGCGGAAGATCCAGGACGGTGACAAGCTCGCCGGCCGGCACGGCAACAAGGGCGTCATCTCCAAGATCCTGCCGATCGAGGACATGCCCTTCCTGGAGGACGGCACCCCCGTCGACATCGTGCTGAACCCGCTCGGTGTGCCCTCCCGGATGAACATCGGGCAGGTCCTGGAGACCCACCTCGGGTGGGTGGCCAAGACCGGCTGGAGCGTGGACGGCGACGACGCCGAGTGGAAGCGGCAGCTGCGCTCGATCGAGGCGCACGAGTCCGAGCCGGACACCAACGTGGCCACCCCGGTCTTCGACGGTGCCCGTGAGGAGGAGATCTCCGGTCTGCTCGCGTCGACCCTGCCCAACCGGGACGGCAAGCAGCTGATCGGCTCCACCGGCAAGGCCCGGCTCTTCGACGGGCGCTCGGGCGAGCCGCTGCCGGACCCGATCGCTGTCGGGTACATCTACATCCTGAAGCTCAACCACCTGGTCGACGACAAGATCCACGCTCGGTCGACCGGGCCGTACTCGATGATCACGCAGCAGCCGTTGGGTGGTAAGGCACAGTTCGGTGGTCAGCGCTTCGGTGAGATGGAGTGCTGGGCCATGCAGGCCTACGGTGCCGCCTACGCCCTGCAGGAACTGCTGACCATCAAGTCCGACGACGTCCTCGGTCGGGTGAAGGTTTACGAGGCCATCGTCAAGGGCGAGAACATTCCGGAGCCCGGCATCCCGGAGTCGTTCAAGGTGTTGCTCAAGGAGCTCCAGTCGCTCTGCCTCAACGTCGAAGTGCTCTCCAGCGACGGTGTCGCCCTGGAGATGCGCGAGACCGACGACGAGGTGTTCCGGGCGGCGGAGGAACTCGGCATCGACCTCTCCCGCCGCCCCAACGAGGGTGTGAGCAGCGTCGACGAAGTCTGATCGGGCCGGGTGCGGCGACGGCCACCGTCGCCGCACCCGATCCACCGAACCACTCAACCGAGCTGACTTGATGTGAGGGATAACCAAGTGCTCGACGTCAACTTCTTCGACGAGCTCCGGATCGGGCTCGCCACCGCCGACGACATCCGTCAGTGGTCGCACGGCGAGGTCAAGAAGCCCGAGACGATCAACTACCGCACCCTCAAGCCGGAAAAGGACGGACTCTTCTGCGAGAAGATCTTCGGTCCTCAGCGGGACTGGGAGTGCTACTGCGGAAAGTACAAGCGGGTCCGGTTCAAGGGCATCATCTGTGAGCGTTGCGGCGTCGAGGTGACCCGCTCCAAGGTCCGCCGTGAGCGGATGGGGCACATCGAGCTGGCCGCGCCGGTCACCCACATCTGGTACTTCAAGGGGGTCCCGAGTCGGCTCGGTTACCTGCTCGACCTGGCTCCCAAGGATCTCGAAAAGATCATCTACTTCGCATCGTACGTGGTCACGAGCGTCGACGCCGAGGCGCGTCACCGTGACCTCTCGACGATCGAGAACGAGATCCTGGCCGAGAAGCGGCAGTCGGAGAACAGCCGCGACTCCGAGATCGAGAAGCGGGCCGCCAAGCTGGAGGGCGACCTGGCCGAGCTGGAGGCCGAGGGCGCGAAGGCGGACGTCCGGCGCAAGGTCAAGGAGGGCGGAGAGCGCGAGATGCGCCAGATCCGCGACCGGGCCCAGCGCGAGATCGACCGTCTCGACGAGGTCCTGGACACCTTCCGCAAGCTGGACTCGAAGCAGCTGGTCACCGACGAGCTGCTCTACCGGGAGCTGCGCGACCGCTTCGGTGAGTACTTCACCGGCGCGATGGGCGCCGAGGCGATCAAGGCGCTGGTCCAGAACATGGACCTCATCGCCGAGGCGGAGAACCTGCGGGAGACCATCCGCAGCGGCAAGGGGCAGCGGAAGATCCGCGCGCTCAAGCGCCTCAAGGTCGTGGCCGCGTTCCTGAACACCCGCAACTCTCCGCTGGGCATGGTGCTGGACTGCGTTCCGGTCATCCCGCCGGACCTGCGTCCGATGGTGCAGCTCGACGGTGGCCGGTTCGCCACCTCCGACCTGAACGACCTGTACCGCCGCGTGATCAACCGGAACAACCGGCTCAAGCGGCTGATCGACCTCGGCGCGCCCGAGATCATCGTCAACAACGAGAAGCGGATGCTCCAGGAGGCCGTCGACGCGCTGTTCGACAACGGCCGTCGGGGTCGTCCGGTCACCGGCCCGGGTAACCGGCCGCTGAAGTCGCTGTCGGACATGCTCAAGGGCAAGCAGGGCCGGTTCCGGCAGAACCTGCTCGGCAAGCGCGTCGACTACTCCGGCCGTTCAGTCATCGTGGTCGGCCCGAAGCTGAAGCTGCACCAGTGCGGTCTGCCCAAGCAGATGGCGCTGGAGCTGTTCAAGCCGTTCGTGATGAAGCGGCTCGTCGACCTCAACCACGCCCAGAACATCAAGTCCGCCAAGCGGATGGTCGAGCGGCAGCGGCCGGTCGTGTGGGACGTGCTGGAAGAGGTCATCGGCGAGCACCCGGTGCTGCTGAACCGCGCGCCGACCCTGCACCGACTGGGCATCCAGGCCTTCGAGCCGCAGCTGGTCGAGGGCAAGGCGATCCAGATCCACCCGCTGGTCTGCACCGCGTTCAACGCCGACTTCGACGGTGACCAGATGGCGGTGCACGTACCGCTGTCGGCCGAGGCCCAGGCCGAGGCGCGGATCCTGATGCTGTCGTCGAACAACATCCTCAAGCCGGCCGACGGCAAGCCGGTCACCATGCCCACCCAGGACATGGTCATCGGTCTCTACCACCTCACCCACCTGACCGCCGGTGAGAAGGGCGAAGGGCGGGCGTTCAGCTCGGACGCCGAGGCCCGGATGGCGTTCGACAACGGCGAGCTGCACCTGCAGACGCCGGTGAAGATCCGCCTGCACGGGCTGATCGGTGTCGACAACGGCGCCGGTGCCGAGCAGTGGGTCGCCCCGGAGGGCTGGACCGAGGGTGAGCCGCTCACCGTCGAGACCACCCTGGGCCGGGTGCTGTTCAACGAGACGCTGCCGCAGGGCTACCGCTTCGTGAACTACGAGATCCGCAAGGGACAGCTCTCGGCGATCGTCAACGACCTCGCCGAGCGGTTCCCGAAGGTGGCGCTGGCCGCCACCCTGGACGGGCTCAAGGAGGCCGGTTTCCACTGGGCCACCTGGTCCGGCGTCACCATCGGCATGGAGGACGTCATCGCTCCGCCGCGCAAGCGGGAGATCCTGGAGCGGTACGAGAAGGAAGCCGACCGGATCGACAAGCAGTACCAGCGTGGTCTGATGACCGCCGAGGAGCGTCGCGGCGAACTCATCGAGATCTGGACCAAGGCGACGAACGAGGTCGCCAAGGAGATGGACACCGCGCTGCCGCAGGAGAACCCGCTGTGGAAGATGATCCACTCGGGTGCTCGCGGTAACCTGCTCCAGCTCCGGCAGATCGCTGCGATCCGTGGCCTGGTGGCCAACCCCAAGGGTGAGATCATCCCGCGTCCGATCAAGGCGTCGTACCGGGAGGGCCTCTCCGTCCTGGAGTACTTCATCTCCACCCACGGTGCCCGTAAGGGTCTGGCGGACACGGCGCTGCGGACCGCCGACTCGGGTTACCTGACCCGGCGTCTGGTGGACGTGTCGCAGGACGTCATCATCCGTGAGGAGGACTGCGGCACCGACCGGGCGATCCCGATGCAGGTGGGTCAGCGCCTCGACGGGAAGCTGGTGGTCCACGAGCACGCGGAGACCAGCGTGCACGCCCGTACCCTGGCCGACGACATCAAGGGGCCGGACGGCACCGTCGTCGCCGAGCGGGGCGTGGACATCAACTCGATCGTTGTCGAGCGGATCGTCGCCGCCGGCGCGGAGACGATCCGGGTCCGCAGCGTCCTGACCTGCGAGTCGAAGCTCGGTGTCTGCGGTGCCTGCTACGGGCGTTCGCTGCCCACCGGCAAGACCGTGGACGTCGGCGAGGCGGTCGGCATCATCGCCGCCCAGTCGATCGGTGAGCCGGGTACGCAGCTGACGATGCGGACCTTCCACACCGGTGGTGTGGCCGGTGAGGACATCACCCAGGGTCTGCCGCGTGTCCAGGAGATCTTCGAGGCCCGGATCCCGAAGGGCAAGGCGCCCATCGCCGACACCCCGGGTCGGGTCCGGATCGAGGACGCCGAGCGGTCGCGGAAGATCATCGTGGTGCCGGACGACGGCAGCGACGAGATCGTCTACGACAAGATCTCCAAGCGGGTCCGGCTGCGGACCCACGACGGGGACCACGTCGAGGTCGGCGAGAAGCTCACCGAGGGCACCATCGACCCGCACGAGCTGCTGCGCATCCTCGGCCCGCGCGCGGTCCAGGTCCACCTGACCCAGGAGGTCCAGGAGGTCTACCGCTCGCAGGGTGTGCTCATCCACGACAAGCACATCGAGATCATCATCCGGCAGATGCTGAAGCGGGTGACGGTCATCGACTCCGGCTCGACCGAGTTCCTGCCGGGCGTGCTCGTCGACCGGGCGCTGTTCGAGTCGGAGAACCGCCGGCTCGTCGGTGAGGGTGGCGAGCCCGCTGCCGGTCGTCCGGTCCTGATGGGTATCACCAAGGCCTCGTTGGCCACCGACTCCTGGCTGTCGGCGGCCTCCTTCCAGGAGACCACCCGGGTGCTGACGGACGCGGCGATCCACGCCCGCAGCGACTCGCTGATCGGCCTGAAGGAGAACGTGATCATCGGTAAGCTCATCCCGGCCGGTACGGGCATCAGCAAGTACCGCAACGTCCGGGTCGAGCCGACCGAGGAGGCGAAGGCCAAGGTCTACTCGATGACCGGGTACCCGGAGACCGACTACGGCTTCGGACCGGCCAGCGGGCAGGCAGTGCCGCTGGACGACTTCGACTTCGGGTCGTACCGCTAGATCTGCTGAACCGAAGAGGCCCCCGGCGACCGTCGGGGGCCTCTTCGTCGTCGCCGGGCCCCGAGGGGTCGGTGGGCGTCCCGGTCCCCGCCGGTACGGTTCGGAGCGCCGGTGCCGACCGGCGGGGCATGATGGGGACATGACGATCGCAGCCGGGCAGGTGCCCATCGGGTACCAACCGCCGCGTCACCCGCTCGACCCGGAGCCGGTCCGCTCGACGAAGGCCCGGGCGGTCTTCGCCCTGGGTCTGGTGGCGGCGTGCACCGGGTTGTTCGTCGGTGGCGTGGTACCGGCCACCGTGGCGCTGCTGCTCGCCCGGCAGGCCCGCCGGGAGGCGTACGCCTCGGGGGGTTTCCTGACCGGCGCGGCCTGGCTACGCCGGGGAGAGCGGCTGGCCTGGACCGGTCTGGTGCTCTTCGCGGCCTGCCTGGTGCTGCTCCTGATCGCCGGCGTGGTGGGGCTGGCCCAGGCGCCTGTCGGCCAGGACTTCGACTCGAACGTCGACTGACCACCGGGACGGGGGAGCCGACCGGCGGGTGACCATCACCCGCCGGGGCCGGACGTCCGCCCCTGCGGCGGTAGCCTGACCGGGTGACCGCCGGTGGGCGGGGGCACTCTGCGACAGGAGGACCGCGTGACGGAACCGGCGTGGCCGTCGGAGGCCGGACGGGGAGGACCGTCTCAGGGGGCACCCGAGATGCCGTCGGCTCATCCGACGACGGGTCCGCCACCGCCGCCGTCCCCAGCTTCCGGTGGTGGGTGGTCACCACCGGCGAACCAGTCGCCTGAGGGCGGGTGGTCGCCGCCGCCGTCCCAGTCGCCCGGGGGCGGGTGGTCGCCGTACCCGGTGGCGCCGGTCTCCCACCCGGGGTGGGGGCCGGGACCTGCTTGGGGAGCACCGCCTGTTCCCCCACCTCCAGCGGACGCGCTCAGCCGCCCGGCCCGGGTGGACGCGGTGCCGGGTACCCCCTTCGGCGTGGTGCACCTCGACGTCGCGCCGGTCACCTCCGGTCTGGCTATCGGTTCGCTCGTCGCCGGGGTCGCCTCGATCCTGGTGTCGATGCTGGTCGGCTGCCTGGGGATCGCTGCGGGCGAACTCTCCGGGGCCTGGGCGGCCGGGGCCTTCACCGCGCTGGGGGTGCTGACCGGAGCGGGTGCGATCGTCGCCGGTCTGTTCGCCCTCCGCCAGATCCGCCGGCCGTCGACCCCGCCCGCAGTGCGGTTCACCGGTCGCGGGCTGGCCATCGCCGGGATCAGTTGCGGCGGGGTTGGCGCGGTGTGCACCCTCCTGGGGCTGGCTCTCGGACTCCTGGTGACCTACGTCTGACGGCCTCGGCGGTACGTTCGAGGCAGGGTGCCGCCGTAGCGACGACGGCTGGTCCGAGGCCGGGTGCCTCCGTAGCCGGCGACTGCCGGTCCGAGGCGGGGTGCGGCCGACGACGACGGCCCGGTCCGGGGCTCCGGGGGTACGGACCCGGCGGCTCTCGGGGGCGTTGAGTCGTTTCCGGTTCGAGCGGCTACACTTGCGTTCATAGGTGCCCATCGCGGGTGGGCAGGCGAGACGGTTGGTCGACGATCGGATCGAGCCCTTGGCCGGGTGCGGCCGGGGGGCCGGTTCCGTTTTGACCTGTGCGCCTGTGGTAGGTACTCTTTCCCCTTGTGCCCGGGCCTGCCCGGGCAACTCGTGCGTGCGCTGAACCGGTGACTCGGTGATCGTGTAGCGACACGGCAAGCCACATATCCGGCTGGTGGCGGTTGCGTCCCGGTCGACAGGACGAACCGGTGCGCGGCGGAAGCGGCGTCACCGGAACCGCGGGAAGGTCGACACGCCCGACCGCGGGTGCCGGGACCCCCGACAAGGGGACCTGGTCGGAAGGTAGGAGAGCTGTCCAGCAGGGCGGCTAACGAGCAGACGGCGCGGCCGCGACAGGCGGCCGAAGGGAGCGGAGAAACCCGGTGCCCACCATTCAGCAGCTGGTCCGTAAGGGCCGCCAGGCCAAGACGACCAAGACCAAGACGCCCGCACTGAAGGGAAGCCCGCAGCGGCGAGGCGTCTGCACGCGGGTCTACACCACCACCCCGAAGAAGCCGAACTCGGCGCTCCGCAAGGTCGCTCGTGTCAAGCTCAGCAGCCAGATCGAGGTGACCGCCTACATCCCCGGCGTCGGTCACAACCTGCAGGAGCACTCGATCGTGCTCGTGCGTGGTGGCCGGGTGAAGGACCTCCCCGGCGTGCGGTACAAGATCGTCCGCGGTTCGCTCGACACCCAGGGTGTCCGTAACCGCAAGCAGGCGCGCAGCCGTTACGGCGCGAAGAAGGAGAAGAGCTGACATGCCGCGTAAGGGACCCGCTCCGCGGAAGCCGCTGGTCGCTGACCCGGTGTACAACTCGCCGCTGGTCACCCAGCTGGTGAACAAGATCCTGATGCGCGGTAAGCGTCAGCTCGCCGAGCGCATCGTGTACGCCGCCCTGGAGGGTTGCCGCGAGAAGTCCGGCACCGACCCGGTCGTCACCCTGAAGCGGGCGATGGACAACGTCAAGCCGACCCTCGAGGTGCGCAGCCGCCGGGTCGGTGGCGCCACCTACCAGGTGCCGGTCGAGGTCCGCCCCGCCCGGGCGACCACCCTGGGCCTGCGTTGGCTGGTCAGCTACAGCCGGGCCCGTCGGGAGAAGACGATCGTCGAGCGGCTCATGAACGAGCTGCTGGACGCCAGCAACGGTCTGGGCGCTGCGGTCAAGCGGCGCGAGGACACTCACAAGATGGCGGAGTCCAACAAGGCCTTCGCGCACTACCGCTGGTAACACATTGGTTCCGGCGCCCACCCGGCGCCGGAACCGCAGCCAGTTGTGTCGGGACGACGATAAGTAGGGATTGAAGTGGCCGCCGCAGACGCGCTCGCCAACGTACGCAACATCGGCATCATGGCGCACATCGATGCCGGTAAGACCACGACCACTGAGCGGATCCTGTTCTACACCGGCATCACGTACAAGATCGGTGAGGTCCACGAGGGCGCCGCCGTCATGGACTGGATGGAGCAGGAGCAGGAGCGGGGGATCACGATCACCTCCGCCGCCACCAAGTGTGAGTGGAAGGGCCACACGATCCAGATCATCGACACGCCCGGCCACGTCGACTTCACGGTCGAGGTCGAGCGGTCGCTGCGGGTCCTCGACGGTGCTGTCGCCGTCTACGACGGGGTCGCCGGTGTCGAGCCCCAGACGGAGAACGTCTGGCGTCAGGCTGACAAGTACGACGTTCCGCGGATGTGCTTCGTCAACAAGCTCGACCGCACCGGTGCCGACTTCTTCCGCTGCGTGCAGATGATGATCGACCGGCTCAACGCGACCCCGCTGGTCCTCCAGATCCCGATCGGGCTCGAGGGCGACCACATCGGCGTCGTCGACCTGATCGGAATGCGTGCCCTCACCTGGCGTGGCGAGACCCAGAAGGGCGAGGACTACGCGGTCGAGGAGATCCCGGCCGAGCTGGCCGACTCCGCCGCCGAGTGGCGCGAGAAGCTGATGGAGACCCTGGCCGACGTCGACGACGCGGTCATGGAGAAGTACCTGGAGGGCGAGGAGATCTCCGCCGAGGAGATCAAGGCCGCCATCCGGCGGGCCACCATCGCCAGCAAGGCCAACCCGGTGCTCTGCGGCTCGGCGTTCAAGAACAAGGGCGTCCAGCCCATGCTCGACGCCGTCATCGACTTCCTGCCGTCGCCGCTGGACATCCCGGCGATCGAGGGTACGGCGACCGACGGCGAGACGCCGCTGCTGCGTAAGCCCTCGCCCTCGGAGCCCTTCTCCGGCCTGGCGTTCAAGATCCAGACCGACAAGCACCTCGGCAAGCTCACCTACGTCCGGGTCTACTCCGGCGTGGTCGAGACCGGGTCCCAGGTGGTCAACTCCACCAAGGACCGCAAGGAGCGGGTCGGCAAGATCTACCAGATGCACGCCAACAAGCGTGAGGAGCGTGGCTCCGCCAAGGCCGGCGACATCATCGCGGTGCAGGGTCTGAAGCAGACCACCACCGGTGACACCCTCTGCGACTCGGCGAACCCGGTCATCCTGGAGTCGATGACCTTCCCGGAGCCGGTCATCGAGGTTGCGATCGAGCCCAAGACCAAGGCCGACCAGGAGAAGCTCAGCACCGCCATCCAGCGGCTCGCCGAGGAGGACCCGACCTTCCGCGTGAAGCTGGACGACCAGACCGGTCAGACGGTCATCTCCGGCATGGGCGAGCTGCACCTGGACATCCTGGTCGACCGGATGCGCCGCGAGTTCAACGTCGAGGCGAACATCGGTAAGCCGCAGGTGGCGTACCGCGAGACCATCCGCCGCAAGGTGGAGAAGGTCGAGTACACCCACAAGAAGCAGACCGGTGGTTCCGGCCAGTACGCCCGGGTGATCATCAGCCTGGAGCCGCTGCCGCTGGGCAACGACGCGCCGACCTACGAGTTCGCCAACGCCGTCACCGGTGGCCGTATCCCCCGGGAGTTCATCCCGTCGGTGGACGCCGGTGCGCAGGACGCCATGCAGTACGGCATCCTGGCCGGCTTCCCGCTGGTGGGAGTGAAGCTGACCCTTCTCGACGGTCAGTACCACGAGGTCGACTCGTCCGAGATGGCATTCAAGATCGCCGGCTCGATGGTGATGAAGGACGCGGCCCGCAAGGCCGATCCCGCGCTGCTCGAGCCGATGATGGCCGTTGAGGTCACCACTCCCGAGGAGAACATGGGTGACGTCATCGGTGACCTGAACTCCCGCCGTGGCATCATCCAGGCGATGGAGGAGCGCAGCGGCGCCCGTGTCGTCCGGGCCCTGGTGCCGTTGTCGGAGATGTTCGGCTACGTCGGCGACCTGCGGTCGAAGACCCAGGGCCGGGCTAGCTACAGCATGCAGTTCGACTCCTACGCGGAGGTTCCGCAGAGCGTCGCGAAGGAGATCATCGCCAAGGCCACGGGTGAGTGACGCTCAACCGGGCATGATCTGATGAGCCGTCGGTGGTCGTGGGTGGTTACCCGCGTCCGCGACCACCGCGGTCGGGTTGCGTGAGACCGGGCCTGTAGGCTTCATCGCCGCAGAACCCACCAAAGCTCTCCGGTCACCAAGGCCGGAAAGGCTGTCGACAGAGTCCTGAAACGCCATACGGCGGGCCGGGCGTACGAACCAAGAAAGTCCACAGGAGGACACCAGTGGCGAAGGCGAAGTTCGAGCGGACTAAGCCGCACGTCAACATCGGCACCATTGGTCACATCGACCACGGTAAGACGACGCTGACGGCGGCCATCACCAAGGTCCTGCACGACCAGTACCCCGACCTCAACCCGTACACGCCGTTCGACGAGATCGACAAGGCGCCGGAGGAGAAGGCCCGGGGCATCACGATCTCGATCGCGCACGTCGAGTACCAGACCGAGGCGCGGCACTACGCGCACGTCGACTGCCCCGGGCACGCCGACTACATCAAGAACATGATCACCGGTGCCGCGCAGATGGACGGCGCGATCCTGGTGGTGGCGGCGACCGACGGCCCGATGCCGCAGACCCGCGAGCACGTGCTGCTGGCCCGTCAGGTCGGTGTGCCGTACATCGTCGTGGCGCTCAACAAGAGCGACATGGTCGACGACGAGGAGCTCCTGGAGCTCGTCGAGCTCGAGGTCCGTGAGCTGCTCTCGGCTCAGGAGTACCCGGGTGACGACCTGCCGGTCGTCCAGGTCTCCGCGCTGAAGGCCCTCGAGGGCGACCCGGTCTGGACCGAGAAGCTGCTCGAGCTGATGAGCGCGGTCGACACCGCGATCCCGCAGCCGGAGCGCGAGACCGAGAAGCCGTTCCTCATGCCCGTCGAGGACGTCTTCACCATCACCGGTCGTGGCACCGTGGTCACCGGTCGCGTCGAGCGTGGCGTGCTGCTCCCGAACGAGGACGTCGAGGTCGTCGGCATCCGCGAGAAGGGCTTCAAGACCAAGGTCACCGCGATCGAGATGTTCCGGAAGACCCTGGACGACGCCCGCGCAGGCGAGAACGTCGGTCTGCTGCTGCGCGGTACCAAGCGCGAGGACGTCGAGCGCGGCATGGTGGTCGTCAAGCCGGGCACCACGACCCCGCACACGGAGTTCGAGGCGACCGTCTACATCCTCTCCAAGGAGGAGGGTGGACGGCACACCCCGTTCTTCCAGAACTACCGTCCGCAGTTCTACTTCCGCACCACTGACGTCACCGGCGTCGTCACGCTGCCCGAGGGCACCGAGATGGTCATGCCGGGTGACAACACCACCATGGCGGTGAAGCTGATCCAGCCCATCGCCATGGAGGAGAACCTCAAGTTCGCGATCCGCGAGGGTGGCCGCACCGTCGGCGCCGGGTTCGTCACCAAGATCGTCAAGTGAGCTAGGTAACCCCGATTAGCGTTGCCGTCGAGCGTGCGGCATACTAGTCAGGTTGCGTAACGACGGTTCGCCGTTCGAGTTCGGTTTGTGTTGAATCGCCGGACGGAAGAACAGTCGGGCGTAGGGTGGTTGACGGCCTTGTCGTCAACCACCCTCGCACGGCGTTCAGGTCGCGGTAGTGCGATCGGCGCCTTGACCCATACGCGGGTCGGGATCGCTCCGGAGCCTCGGGGCGGAGCCTGGTCACCGGGCGCGACACGCCCGACCGCGGGGGTCGGCGAAGAGGGTTCGTGCCAGCCGGCACGGGCACCCGCGACACAGCGGCATCGAGAGAAGGAACAGAAGCCACCATGGCGGGACAGAAGATCCGCATCCGGCTCAAGGCCTATGACCACGAGGTCGTCGACTCCTCGGCT
Source organism: Micromonospora sp. NPDC000207 (assembly GCF_040300925.1). NCBI lineage: Bacteria > Bacillati > Actinomycetota > Actinomycetes > Micromonosporales > Micromonosporaceae > Micromonospora > Micromonospora sp. NPDC000207. The sequence goes on along the minus strand of NZ_JBEPEQ010000035.1, from coordinate 13,047 downwards.
CGGAAGATCGTCGAGACGGTGACGCGTACCGGGGCGCAGGTCGCTGGCCCGGTGCCGCTGCCCACGGAAATCAACCGTTTCTGCGTCATCCGCTCGCCGCACAAGTACAAGGACTCGCGCGAGCACTTCGAGATGCGTACGCACAAGCGGCTGATCGACATCATCGACCCGACCCCGAAGACGGTCGACTCGCTCATGCGCCTCGACCTGCCGGCTGGCGTCGACATCGAGATCAAGCTGTAGGGACCGGACAAATGGACAGGGAAGTTAAGGGGATCCTGGGCGCAAAGCTCGGCATGACCCAGGTCTGGGACAACAACCGAGTTGTCCCGGTGACCGTGGTTCAGGCCGGTCCCTGCGTCATCAGCCAGATCCGTGACGCCGACAAGGACGGTTACTCCGCGGTCCAGCTGGCGTACGGAGCGATCGACCCGCGCAAGGTCAAGAAGCCGGTCAGCGGGCACTACGCCAAGGCGGACGTCGCGCCGCGTCGGCACATCGTCGAGCTGCGCACCAGCACCGCCGCCGACTACTCGCTCGGCCAGGAGGTCACGGTCGAGGAGTTCCCGGCCGGCCTCTCGATCGACGTCACCGGCCGGACCAAGGGCAAGGGCTACGCCGGACCGATGAAGCGTCACGGCTTCCACGGTCTGCGGGCCAGCCACGGTGTCCAGCGCAAGCACCGCTCGCCGGGCTCCATCGGCGCGTGTGCCACGCCGGGCCGGGTCTTCAAGGGCACCCGGATGGCAGGTCGGATGGGTGGAGTTCGTTTCACCGTCCAGAACCTGACCGTCCAGGCTGTCGACACCGAGAACAACCTCCTGCTCGTCCGCGGTGCCATCCCGGGCCCGAAGGGCGCGCTGGTGCTGGTCCGTACCGCGGCCAAGACCAAGGCGAAGAAGGGTGGTGCTGGCAAGTGACCACCGTCGACGTCCTGACCGTCGAGGGCGGCAAGAGCGGCTCCGTCGAGCTGCCGGCCGACATCTTCGACGTCCAGGCGAACGTCGCGCTGATGCACCAGGTAGTGGTGGGTCAGCTCGCGGCGGCACGCCAGGGCACGCACAAGACCAAGACCCGCGGCGAGGTCGCCGGTGGCGGCAAGAAGCCGTACAAGCAGAAGGGCACCGGTCGTGCCCGGCAGGGCTCGATCCGCGCGCCGCAGTTCGCCGGCGGTGGCGTGGTCCACGGCCCGGTGCCGCGCGACTACAGTCAGCGGACCCCGAAGAAGATGAAGGCCGCCGCGCTGCGCGGTGCCCTCTCCGACCGGGCCCGCGCCGGACAGGTGCACGTCGTGGAGGCCTTCCTCTCCGGCGACAAGCCTTCGACCAAGGCGGCACTGGCCACCCTGGAGAAGCTGACCACGGCCAAGCGCGTACTGGTCGTGCTGCCCAGCACCGACGAGTTGAACTGGCTGTCCCTGCGCAACGTGTCGCGGGTGCACCTCATCGAGGCCGGTCAGCTCAACACGTACGACGTGCTGGTGGCTGACGACGTGGTCTTCACCAAGGACGCCCTGGACGAGTTCCTCGGGGTGCCCGCCGAGACCACCGAGGAGGGTGGCAAGTGAGCACGATCGCCGACCCGCGCGACATCATCGTGGCGCCGGTCGTCTCGGAGAAGAGCTACAGCGAGCTGAACCGCAACTGGTACACCTTCCTGGTGCACCCGGACGCCAACAAGACCGCGATCAAGATCGCTATCCAGCAGATCTTCAACGTCCGCGTCCTGACGGTCAACACGCTCAACCGCGAGGGCAAGCGCAAGCGGACCCGTACGGGTTTCGGCCAGCGCAAGGCCACCAAGCGGGCGATCGTGAAGCTGGCTGACGGTGACCGTATCGAGGCCTTCGGCGGCCCGGTCAGCTGAGGGGTGTAGACAATGGCTATCCGTAAGTACAAGCCGACGACGCCGGGCCGTCGTGGCTCCAGCGTCGCCGACTTCGCCGAGATCACCCGGTCCACGCCGGAGAAGTCGCTGCTGGTTCCGCTGCCGAAGAAGGGTGGACGTAACGTCCACGGCCGGATCACGGCGCGGCACCAGGGTGGTGGCCACAAGCGCCAGTACCGTCTGATCGACTTCAAGCGGGTCGACAAGGACGGCGTGCCGGCGAAGGTCGCCCACATCGAGTACGACCCGAACCGCACCTCGCGGATCGCGCTGCTGCACTACGCCGACGGCGAGAAGCGGTACATTCTCGCGCCGAAGGACCTCAAGCAGGGCGACACCGTCGAGTCGGGCCCGGGCGCGGACATCAAGCCGGGCAACAACCTGGCGCTGCGCAACATCCCGGTCGGTAGCACCGTGCACGCGGTGGAGCTGCGCCCCGGCGGTGGGGCGAAGCTGGCCCGTTCGGCCGGTACCGGCATCCAGCTGCTCGGCCGTGAGGGCGCGTACGCGACCCTGCGGATGCCCTCCGGTGAGATCCGGCGGGTCGACGTGCGCTGCCGGGCCAGCATCGGCGAGATCGGCAACGCCGACCAGTCGAACATCAACTGGGGCAAGGCCGGCCGGATGCGGTGGAAGGGCAAGCGCCCGACCGTCCGTGGTGTCGCCATGAACCCGGTCGACCACCCGCACGGTGGTGGTGAGGGTAAGACCTCCGGTGGTCGCCACCCGGTGAACCCGCAGGGTAAGCCCGAGGGCCGCACCCGTCGCAAGGGCCAGCCGAGTGACCGGCTGATCGTCCGCCGCCGCTACGCCACGCGTAAGCGCGGCTGAGGGAGATAGAAGATGCCTCGCAGCCTGAAGAAGGGCCCGTTCGTCGACGACCACCTGTACAAGAAGGTGGTGGTGCAGAACGAAAAGGGCACGAAGAACGTGATCAAGACCTGGTCGCGGCGCTCGATGATCATCCCGGACATGCTCGGGCACACGATCGCGGTGCACGACGGTCGCAAGCACGTGCCGGTGTTCGTGACCGAGGCGATGGTCGGGCACAAGCTCGGCGAGTTCGCGCTGACCCGTACGTTCAAGGGTCACGAGAAGGACGACCGGAAGAGCCGTCGGCGCTGAAGCCGCGGGCATACGGATAGAGGATCAAGGGGTTACAGCGATGCCAGGAAAGGGCGACGCTCCGGTGCTTCCGGGCGCGCGGGCGGTTGCGCGGTACGTGCGCATCTCGCCGATGAAGGCGCGCCGGGTGGTCAACCTCGTCCGCGGCCTGCCCGCGAAGGAGGCGCTCACGGTGCTGCAGTTCGCGCCGCAGGCTGCGAGCGAGCAGGTGTACAAGGTGCTCGCGAGCGCGATCGCCAACGCGGAGAACAACGAGCGGCTGGACCCCGATGCGCTGCTCGTGAGCGAGGCTTTCGTCGACGAGGGCCCGACCATGAAGCGGTTCCAGCCTCGGGCGCAGGGCCGGGCGTACCGGATCCGGAAGCGGACCTGTCACATCACCGTGGCGGTCGAGGCGGTCGCACCGGCCGCTCCGAAGAAGTCCGCGGCGAAGAAGGCCGCTCCGGCGCAGCCGGCCGAGGCCGCCGAGACGGAGAGCAAGACGGAGGGCGCCGAGTAATGGGTCAGAAGGTTCACCCGCACGGGTTCCGGCTCGGCATCTCGACCGACTGGAAGTCCCGCTGGTTCGCGGACAAGCTCTACAAGGACTACATCGGCGAGGACGTGAAGATCCGCCGGATGATGTCCAGTGGGCTGGAGCGGGCCGGCATCTCCAAGGTCGACATCGAGCGGACCCGGGACCGGGTCCGGGTCGACATCCACACCGCCCGGCCGGGCATCGTCATCGGCCGTAAGGGTGCGGAGGCCGACAAGATCCGCGGCAAGCTGGAGAAGCTCACCGGCAAGCAGGTGCAGCTGAACATCATCGAGGTGAAGAACCCCGAGTCGGATGCGCAGCTGGTCGCCCAGGGCGTCGCCGAGCAGCTCTCCAGCCGGGTCAGCTTCCGTCGCGCGATGCGTAAGGCCATGCAGTCGGCCATGAAGAACCCGGTCTGCAAGGGCATCCGGGTGCAGGTCTCGGGTCGACTCGGCGGTGCCGAGATGAGCCGTACCGAGTTCTACCGCGAGGGTCGGGTTCCGCTGCACACGCTGCGGGCCAACATCGAGTACGGCTTCTTCGAGGCCCGTACCACCTTCGGCCGGATCGGTGTGAAGGTCTGGATCTACAAGGGTGACGCGGTGCCGGGTCGGGAGACTCCGGCCGAGGCTCCGTCGCGCCCGCGCCGTGACCGCGGTGACCGCCCCGAGCGGCCGCGTCGTGGTCGTTCCGGCTCCTCCGGTACGACCCCCGGCGGCACCGACGCCGGCCGGGCTGCCGCGACCACCGTCGCGCAGCAGGCCGAGACGCCGAGCGGCGAGCCGGTCGACAGCGCTGCTGTCGCCTCGGCCGTTTCGACTCCGGCAGAAACGCAGCAGGAGGGCTGACAGATGCTGATGCCGCGCAAGCCCCCGAAGGGCTTCCGCAAGCCGCACCACCCGGACCGCAGTGGAATGTCCAAGGGTGGTAACCGGGTGGTGTTCGGCGAGTTCGGGATCCAGGCTCTCGAGCCGGCGTACGTGACCAACCGTCAGATCGAGTCGGCGCGTATCGCGATGACCCGTCACATCAAGCGTGGCGGCAAGGTCTGGATCTCGGTCTTCCCGGACCAGGCCCTCACCAAGAAGCCTGCCGAGACCCGGATGGGTTCCGGTAAGGGTTCGCCGGAGTGGTGGGTCGCGAACGTGAAGCCGGGGCGGATCCTGTTCGAGATGTCCTTCCCCAACGAGCAGGTGGCCCGCGAGGCGATGCGTCGCGCGATCCACAAGCTCCCGATGAAGTGCCGGATTGTGACGCGCGAAGTGGGTGAATCCTGATGGCAGCGGGCGTTAAGGCCTCCGAGCTGCGTGAGCTCTCCGAGGAGGAGCTGGTCACGAAGCTGCGGGAGGCCAAGGCGGAGCTGTTCAACCTCCGCGTGCAGGCCGCAACCGGGCAGCTGGACAACAACCGGCGGCTGCAGGTCATCCGTCGGGAGATCGCCCGGATCTACACGATCATGCGTGAGCGTGAGCTGGGGCTCTCGGCTGCGCCGAGTGAGGTGACTGCATCATGAGCGAGACCGAGAACACCGCCACGGCGCCCGTGCGGGCCCGCCGTAAGGTCCGTGAGGGCCTGGTGGTCAGCGACAAGATGGACAAGACCGTCGTCGTCGAGGTCGAGGACCGGGTCAAGCACGCGCTGTACGGCAAGATCATGCGCCGGACCAGCAAGCTGAAGGTGCACGACGAGCAGAACAGCGCCGGCATCGGTGACCGGGTTCTGATCATGGAGACCCGGCCGCTGTCCGCCACCAAGCGTTGGCGGATCGTGGAGATCCTGGAAAAGGCCAAGTAGCGAAGGCTCGATCTCGCCCGGCGTCGGCCGGGCGCAGGTTCCGCCAGGCTCCGGCCGCGGGTGCGGCTGCGAGAACCGGCAGACATAGGAGATAGACGTGATTCAGCAGGAGTCGCGACTGCGCGTCGCCGACAACACGGGTGCCCGGGAGATCCTGTGCATCCGGGTTCTCGGTGGCTCCGGTCGGCGCTACGCGAGCATCGGCGACGTCATCGTGGCCACCGTGAAGGACGCGATCCCGGGCGCCGGTGTGAAGAAGGGCGACGTGGTCAAGGCCGTCGTCGTCCGCACCGCGAAGGAGAGGCGGCGGCCGGACGGCTCGTACATCCGCTTCGACGAGAACGCCGCCGTCATCATCAAGGACGGTGGTGACCCGCGCGGTACCCGTATCTTCGGCCCGGTCGGTCGGGAGCTGCGGGACAAGCGGTTCATGAAGATCATTTCCCTCGCGCCGGAGGTGTTGTGACCGTGAAGGTCAAGAAGGGCGACACGGTCGTCGTCATCGCCGGCAAGGACAAGGGTGCCAAGGGCAAGGTCATCGTGGCCTACCCGCGGCAGGACAAGGTCCTGGTCGAGGGCGTGAACCGGGTCAAGAAGCACACCCGCGTCAGCACCACCCAGCGCGGCGCGAAGACCGGTGGCATCGTCACCCAGGAGGCTCCGATCCACATCTCCAACGTGATGGTGCTGGACTCCGACGGTAAGCCGACCCGGGTCGGTTACCGGATCGACGACAACGGCCAGAAGGTCCGCATCGCGCGTAGCACCGGTAAGGACCTGTGATGACCACGGCGACCGAAACGAAGACCATGCCGCGCCTCAAGGAGCGGTACCGCAACGAGATCGCGGCGCAGCTGCAGGAGCAGCACAACTTCGGCAACCCCATGCAGGTGCCGCGGTTGGTCAAGATCGTCGTCAACATGGGTGTGGGCGAGGCAGCCCGGGACGCCAAGTTGATCGACGGCGCGGTGCGTGACCTGACCACGATCACCGGTCAGAAGCCGCAGGTGCGGCGGGCGACGAAGTCCATCGCGCAGTTCAAGCTCCGTGAGGGCATGCCGATCGGTGCGAAGGTGACCCTTCGCGGCGACCGGATGTGGGAGTTCCTGGACCGGCTGCTCTCGATCGCCCTGCCGCGTATCCGCGACTTCCGCGGTCTCGACGGGCGCAAGCTCGACGGGCACGGCAACTACACGTTCGGCCTGACCGAGCAGTCGGTGTTCCACGAGATCGACCAGGACCGGATCGATCGGCAGCGGGGCATGGACATCACGGTGGTCACCACCGCCAAGACCGACGACGAGGGCCGGGCGCTGCTCAAGCTCCTGGGCTTCCCGTTCAAGGAGAACTGAGATGGCCAAGAAGGCGCTGATCCTCAAGGCGGCCGCGAAGCCGAAGTTCTCGGTTCGCGCGTACACCCGCTGCCAGCGGTGCGGGCGCCCGAAGGCGGTCTACCGTAAGTTCGGTCTCTGCCGGGTGTGCATCCGGGAGATGGCCCACCGCGGTGAGCTGCCGGGCGTGTCCAAGGCTTCCTGGTAAGGGCGACGGTGCTCCGGCTCGTGCCGGGGCCCCCGCACCGATCATGTATTGCTCTTCGCCGTAGGCCCGGGGCGGACCGCCCCGGGAACCCCGGCGAGAAAGGCTGACGAAATCCATGACGATGACCGACCCGATCGCAGACATGCTCACGCGTCTGCGTAACGCCAACCAGGCGTACCACGACCGGGTGACGATGCCGTACTCCAAGATCAAGGCGAACATCGCCGAGGTCCTGAAGGCCGAGGGCTACATCGCCACCTGGTCGGTCGAGGAGCCCGAGGAGGGCGCCGTCGGCAAGCGACTGGTCGTCGAGCTGAAGTACGGCCAGAACCGGGAGCGGAGCCTGGCCGGCATCAAGCGCGTCTCCAAGCCCGGTCTGCGGGTGTACGCCAAGACCGACGGGCTCCCGCGGGTGCTCGGCGGCCTGGGCGTGGCGATCATTTCGACGTCCCAGGGACTGCTGACCGACCGGCAGGCCCGCAAGCGGAGCGTTGGCGGGGAAGTCCTCGCCTTCGTCTGGTAACGGGAGACAGGTAGAAATGTCGCGTATTGGACGTAAGTCGATCCCGGTACCCGCCGGCGTCGACGTCACCATCGACGGGCAGACCGTCAGGGTCAAGGGCCCGAAGGGCGAGCTGAGCCACACCGTCGTCGAGCCGATCACTGTCGAGCGGGGCGAGGACGGCGAGCTGGTCGTCAAGCGGCCCAACGACGAGCGCAAGGCCAAGGAGCGGCACGGCCTCAGCCGTACCCTGCTCTTCAACCTGATCGAGGGCTCGACCAAGGGCTACCGCAAGAGCCTGGAGATCGCCGGTACCGGTTACCGGGTCACCGCCAAGGGCAAGGACCTCGAGTTCGCGCTCGGGTTCTCGCACCCGGTGCTGGTGCGGGCCCCCGAGGGCATCACCTTCACGGTGGAGAAGCCGACGCTGTTCCACGTGGACGGCATCGACAAGCAGTTGGTCGGCGAGGTCGCCGCCAACATCCGGAAGATCCGCCCCCCGGAGCCGTACAAGGGCAAGGGTGTGAAGTACCAGGGCGAGGTCATCCGCCGCAAGGCCGGAAAGGCAGGTAAGAAGTGAGCGCCACGCTGCTCAAGCGCCGCCGCGGCGTCGCCGCCAAGCGCGCCGTCGGCCGGGCGCGCCGGCACTTCCGGGTCCGCAAGAACATCAGCGGCACCGCCGAGCGTCCCCGCCTGGTGGTCACCCGGTCGCTGCGCCACATCGTGGCCCAGATCGTGGACGACACCAAGGGTCACACCCTGGCGTCTGCCTCGACCCTGGACGCCTCGGTGCGTGGCGCCGAGGGCGACAAGAGCGCTCTGGCCGGCAAGGTCGGTGCGCTGCTCGCCGAGCGGGCGAAGGCCGCCGGCGTCTCGAAGGTCGTCTTCGACCGCGGTGGCAGTCGGTACGCGGGGCGGGTAGCTGCTCTGGCCGACGCCGCTCGCGAAGCCGGGCTCGAGTTCTAAGAAACCCCGTCACGAGAGAGAAGGAAGGCTGCTGATGCCAGGTCAACAGCGCCGTGGCGGCGGGTCCGGTGGCAACGAGGGTGGTCGCCGCGACAACCGCCGTGAGGGCGGCCGCGGAAACGCGCCCGTCGAGAAGACCCCGCACCTCGAGCGGGTCGTCGCGATCAACCGCGTCGCCAAGGTCGTGAAGGGTGGTCGTCGCTTCAGCTTCACCGCCCTGGTGATCGTGGGCGACGGCGACGGCACCGTCGGCGTGGGTTACGGAAAGGCCAAGGAGGTGCCCGCGGCGATCGCCAAGGGCGTCGAGGAGGCCAAGAAGCACTTCTTCAAGGTGCCCCGGATCGGTGCCTCGATCCCGCACCCGGTGCAGGGCGAGGACGCCGCCGGTGTGGTGCTGCTCAAGCCGGCCTCGGCCGGTACGGGCGTCATCGCCGGTGGCCCGGTGCGCGCGGTGCTGGAGTGCGCGGGCATCCACGACGTGCTCTCCAAGAGCCTCGGCTCGTCGAACCCGATCAACATCGTGCACGCCACGGTGGCGGCGCTGAAGGGGCTCGAGTCCCCTGAGGCCGTCGCGGCCCGTCGTGGCCTGCCGGTCGAGGACGTCGCGCCGGCGGCCATGCTCGCGTCGCGGGCGGGGGTGGCGTCCTGATGGCGCGCCTGAAGGTCACCCAGGTGCGGTCCGGGATCGGGACCAAGCACAACCAGCGTGAGTCGCTGCGTTCGCTCGGTCTCAAGCGGATCAACGACGTGGTGGTCAAGGAGGACCGGCCGGAGATCCGCGGCATGATCTTCACGGTCAACCACCTCGTGAAGGTCGAGGAGGTCGAGTAATGACGATCAAGGTCCACCACCTGCGCCCGGCGCCGGGGTCCAAGACCGCCAAGACCCGGGTGGGTCGTGGTGAGGGCTCCAAGGGCAAGACCGCCGGTCGCGGTACCAAGGGTTCCAAGGCCCGCAAGAACATCTCGGCGGCGTTCGAGGGTGGGCAGATGCCCATCCACATGCGCCTGCCGAAGATGAAGGGCTTCAAGAACAAGTTCAAGGTGGTCTTCCAGGTGATCAACCTGGACCGGCTCGCCGAACTGTTCCCCAACGGCGGCGAGGTCGGCCCGGTCGAGCTGATCGAGTCCGGCGCCGTCCGCAAGGGTCACCCGGTCAAGGTGCTCGGCACCGGTGACCTCGGTGGGGTGGCGCTCCAGGTGTCGGCGCACGCGTTCAGCGCGTCGGCCAAGGAGAAGATCACCGCCGCCGGTGGCACCGTCACCGAGCTGTAGGACATATCAACACCATGGCGCCCGCCCGGTTGGTTTCAACTGGCGGGCGCCATGGTGCACCCGGGAGATGTGTGCCAGGTAACATCGGAATTGATTTATGTAGCCAGGCACACCTGCCCACAAGCGGACAGGACTGTTAGAGTCCTGTCCCAGCTACGGATATCGGGCGTGTGCCCGGCACCCACCCCGCCCCGCCAGGGTTCACCGGCGGCCCGCCTCGCGCAGGAGGAAGAAGTTGCTGTCCGCCTTTCTCAGTGCGTTCCGTACGCCTGACCTGCGCAAGAAGCTGCTGTTCACAGTAGGCATCATCGCGGTCTACCGTCTCGGTGCCACTTTGCCCAGCCCCGGCGTCTCGTACGGCAACGTGCAGCGCTGCCTGGACGCGTTGGAGGGCGGTTCGGCCGGTGTGCTGAACCTGCTCAACCTCTTCTCCGGCGGCGCGTTGTTGCAGCTCTCGGTCTTCGCGCTGGGCATCATGCCCTACATCACCGCGTCGATCATCCTGCAACTCCTGACCGTGGTGATCCCCCGGCTCGAGCAGCTCCGCAAGGAGGGGCAGGCCGGCCAGGCGAAGATCACCCAGTACACCCGGTACCTCACCCTCGGCCTGGGCGTGCTCCAGGCCTCGGCGTTCGTGGCGCTGGCCCGCTCCGGGCAGCTCTTCAACAACCAGTGCGACCAGTGGCCCATCATTCCGCGGGACACCGGCATCCCGGACTGGCTGACCCTGACGATCCTGGTCATGACGATGACCGCCGGTACCGGCGTGGTCATGTGGCTGGGCGAGCTGATCACCGACCGGGGCGTCGGCAACGGCATGTCCGTGCTGATCTTCACCTCGATCGCGGCCCGCCTCCCCAGCGAGGGTTGGCAGATCAAGCAGTCCAAGGGCTGGGGGATGTTCTTCCTGGTGATCGCCCTGGTTCTGGTGGTCATCTGCGCCGTCACCTTCATCGAGCAGGCGCAGCGCCGGATCCCGGTGCAGTACGCCAAGCGGATGATCGGCCGGCGGATGTACGGCGGCACCTCGACCTACATCCCGTTGAAGGTCAACCAGGCGGGTGTCATCCCGGTCATCTTCGGCTCCTCGCTGCTGTACCTCCCGCAGCTGGGCCTGCAGTTCTTCGACCAGAACGACCCGGGCAAGACCCAGGCGTGGATCCAGAACAACCTGGTCAACCCGACCAGCCCGATCTACATCGCGGTCTTCTTCCTGCTGATCATCTTCTTCACGTACTTCTACGTCTCGATCACGTTCAACCCGACCGAGGTCGCAGACAACATGAAGAAGTACGGCGGCTTCGTGCCGGGGATCCGTCCCGGCAAGCCGACCGCCGACTACCTCGATTTCATCCTCAGCCGGATCACCCTGCCGGGCTCTCTCTACCTGGCGGTCATCTCGATCCTGCCGAGCTTCTTCTTCATCTGGTTGGACAGCGAGCAGTACGTCAACTTCCCGTTCGGCGGTACCGCTGTGCTCATCATGGTCGGCGTCGGTCTGGAGACCGTGAAGCAGATCGAGAGCCAACTGATGCAGCGGAACTACGAAGGGTTCCTGCGGTAGATGCGACTCGTTCTGGTTGGCCCGCCGGGCGCGGGCAAAGGCACACAGGCAGAGTTCATCGCCGCGCACCTCTCGGTGCCGAAGATCTCCACCGGGGACATCTTCCGGGCCAACGTCACCCAGGGCACGCCCCTGGGGGTCGAGGCCAAGCGGTACATGGACGCGGGCAAGCTGGTTCCGGACGAGGTGACCATCAACATGGTCCGGGACCGGCTCGCCGAGGCGGACGCCGCCGAGGGCTTCCTCCTCGACGGCTTCCCCCGGACCACCCCGCAGGCCGCCGCCCTGGACAAGCTCCTCGCCGACCTCGGCACCGCCCTGGACCTGGTCCTTGAGTTGGTGGTCGACGACGACGAGGTGATCCGACGGCTCTCCGGTCGGCGGACCTGCCGGGGCTGCGGCAAGATCTGGCACGTCGAGTTCGACGCCACGCTCCGGGACGGCATCTGCGACAGGTGCGGCGCCGAGCTGTTCCAGCGTGACGACGACAAGCCGGAGACCATCGCCGCCCGACTGCGGGAGTACGCCGAGAAGACCGCCCCGTTGGTGGACTACTACGGCGCTCAGGGCAAGCTGGTGGGGATCGACGCCACCGGCCCGGTCGAGGACGTCACGGTCCGGGCGATCGACGCCCTGCGCTCGTACGGCGGCTGATTCACCGCCCGGGTGCTCCGGCTGCCGGTGACTGCCGGCGTGGTTAGAGTGCGAGGCACGGGTACGCGTTCGCGTACCCGTGCCCTGCGGTGTGTGCACCCCAATCGCCGACGGAAGGTGAGTGCGTCATGCGTCGTCCCCAGCTGGACATCCAGCTGAAGACCCCCGAGCAGGTCGAGAAGATGCGGGCCGCCGGACTGGTGGTCGCCGAGGCCCTGCGCCGGATGCGGGAGGCGGTGGCCCCCGGGGTCAGCACCGCCGACCTGGACGCGATCGCGGAGTCCACCATCCGTGAGGCGGGCGGCCAGCCCTCGTTCAAGGGCTACCACGGCTTCCCGGGCTCGATCTGCTCCTCGGTCAACGAGCAGATCGTGCACGCCATCCCCTCCCCGAAGCAGGTGCTCGCCGAGGGAGACCTGATCTCCATCGACTGCGGTGCGGTTCTCGACGGTTGGCACGGTGACGCGGCCATCACCGTGGGGGTCGGCGAGGTGGACCCGGCGCTGCTGCGGATGGCCGAGGTGGCCGAGGACGCCATGTGGGCCGGGATCGCCGCCGCCGCGCGGGGCGCGGCCAGCGGCAAGGGACGCCTCACCGACATCTCCCACGCCGTGGAGAAGGCCGTCCGTAAGGGCGGGCGGTACGGCATCGTCGACGGGTACGGCGGCCACGGCATCGGTACCGAGATGCACCAGGACCCGCACGTGCTCAACCACGGGCGGCCGGGCAAGGGTCCTCGTCTGGTGCCCGGGATGGCGCTGGCCATCGAACCGATGATCACCATGGGGTCGCCCAGGACGGCGGAGCTGGCCGACGGGTGGACGGTGGTGACCCGGGACCGGTCCTTCGCCGCCCACGTCGAGCACTCGATGGCGTTGCTGCCCGACGGGGTCTGGGTGCTGACGGCCTTCGACGGCGGCCGGGCCCGACTCGGCGACCTGGTGACCGAGCGGCAGTCCGCCGACTCCCCGGCCACCTGACGCCGAGTCCGGTGGCCGAGCGGCCCCCGGCTGACCCTCCGGGGACCTGACCCCGGGTTGGGTGGCCGAGCGGCAGCGCGTCGGCCCTGCGGCCACCTGACGCCGTCAGGCTGCCCCGGCTGACGGGCCCCTGGAGGACGTACCCGCACCCCTCGGCTGCCCGTCGACCACCCAGCCGGGCGGCACCGGCAGGGTGGTCGTCGGGCCCGGGGGCCCGGCGCGACGTCGCGAGCGCGGGGTGGCGG
>NZ_JBEPEQ010000034.1:0-49960 GCF_040300925.1 Micromonospora sp. NPDC000207 | reverse complement strand
GTCCCGGCCCCGGTGTCGGTCCCGACCCCGGTCCCGGTGCCGGCCCCGACCCCGGTCCCGGCCCCGGTGCCGACGCCGCCTCCGGCGCCCTCGGCGGCGAGACGGGCGACGGGGTGCCCGTGTTGCGGTTTGGCGTACCGGGTGAGGCCGATGACGGCGGCGAGGGTGGCCAGGAAACCGGCGGCGGCCAGCCACTCCCGGCCCGGCCAGATCTGGTCGTTGAGCAGCAGCAGACCGACGATGGCGGCGGGAACCGCCCCGGCGGCGTCCATCGCGGCCACCGCAGCTGTGGTCGACCCCCGCTGCATGGCCAGGCCGAGCAGCAGCTGCCCGACGAGGGAGTGGGCGATGAGCAGGTAGAGCAGCGGGTTGCGGAAGAACGCCTCCGTCGAGGCCACCGAGGCCAGCGGACGGGCCGCCACCGCCGCCGCGGAGAACGCCAACCCGGCCAGCGACCCGAGCGCCACCGAACCGGGCGAACCGTGCAGGCGGACAGCGAAGACACCCAACACCGCGATCACGCCCAACGCGACGAGGAGGGCGATCATGCCGGCGGTGCCGAGCGGGCTCGACTGGGCCGGCTCGGCGGAGAGCACCAGCGCGGTGATCCCGACCAGCAGGAGCGCCAACAGGGCCACCTCGGCCAGGGGCAACCGCCACTTCAGCACCACCACCCCGAGCACGGCGGTGACCCCCAGCCCGGCGGCCACACTCGCCTGCACCAGGAACAGCGGCAGGTCCCGTCGGGCCAGGAAGGCCAGGACGAACGCGGCGACCTGGAAGCCCAACCCCACCAGGTAGGTCCGGTGCCCGGCCAGTCGCAGCAGGAGACCCGGATCGAAGGTGTGGTTGACGGTGGTCCGGGTCGCGGCGATCGACTGGAGGAGGTTGGCGAAGCCGTAAGCGACGATCATCGCTGCCAGGAAGCACCAACCGGATGTGGACACCTGGCGAGGATAGAGGGTTGCCGGAGATCAGTCGTCGGCCGGCTGGCCCAGTCGGGCCAGCACTTCGGCGTGCAGCAGCCCGTTGCTCCCCACCGCGCTGCCGTCGCCGGGGGCGTTCGCGCCGGTCAGGTCGGTGAGCAGCCCCCCGGCCTCGGTGACGATGGGGACCAGGGCGGCGATGTCCCACAGGGACAGCTCCGGCTCCACCATGGCGTCGAGTGCACCCTCGGCGAGCAGCATGTAACCGTAGAAGTCCCCGTAGGCCCGGCTCCGCCAGGTGTCGCGCATCAGCCCGAGCATCCCGTCGAGACGTCCACTGGCGATCCACGCGTCCAGGGAGGCGTAGCAGAAGCTGGCGTCGGCGAGGTCGCGGACGCCGGAGACCCGGATGGGCACGCCACCGGCGACGTCGGGGCCGGCGTACGCACCCGCCCCGGTCGCCGCCCACCAGCGCCGTCCCAGGGCCGGGGCGGAGACCAGCCCCAGCACCGGGGTGTCCCCCTCCAGGAGAGCGACGAGGGTGGCCCAGATCGGCACGCCCCTGATGAAGTTCTTGGTGCCGTCGATCGGGTCCACCACCCACCGACGCCCGTCCGGCCCGGCGGCCGGCTGCTCGCCGTACTCCTCGCCGAGCAGCCCGTCGTCCGGCCGGTGCTCGGCCAGCAGGGCACGGATCTCCCGCTCCACGGCGGTGTCCGCGTCGCTGACCGGGGTGAGGTCCGGCTTGGCCTCGACCCGGAGGTCGAGGGCGCGGAACCGGGCGCTCGACACGGCGTCCGCCCGGTCGGCGAGCAGGTGGGCTAGGGCGAGATCGTCGGCGTACCGGCTCATGCCACAGACGGTAGCGGGCAGTCGTCAGCCGCCCGAGGGTGGGTCACCGGCCTCCGGCGGCTCGCCCGACCGTGGGTCGGCCTCCCCGGCACGGGAGGCCAGCAACCGTCGGTACGACCCCAGCCGTCGGTCGTCGGCCCGACCGGCGGCCACCCAGGCGTCAAGTGCGCAGTCGGTCTCGTCGGCGGTGTGTGGACAGTTCGGCGGGCACTCCACTGTCCCCTCGACCAGGTCGGGGAAGCCGTGCAGCAGACTGTCGGCGCTGACGTGGGCCAGCCCGAAGCTGCGGATCCCCGGGGTGTCCACGATCCATCCGGGGTCACCGTCGGCCCCCGACGCGACAGGCAGCCGCAGCACCACAGCGCTGGTCGAGGTGTGCCGGCCCCGGCCGATCGCGCTGACCACGCCGACCGCCCGGTCCGCGTCCGGCACCAGCCTGTTGACCAGCGTCGACTTGCCCACCCCGGAGTGTCCCACCAGGACCGACACCCGGCCGGCGAGCAGCGCGCGGAGCGCGGCCAGGTCCGAGTCGGGGCGGATCAGCACGTACGGCAGTTCAAGCTCGGTGTAGTAGTCGAGGATCTGTTCCGGACCGGCGAGGTCGGCCTTGGTCAGGCAGAGCAGCGGCTCGATGTCGGCGTCGTACGCGGCCACCAGGCACCTGTCGACGAATCCGGTCCGGGGCGGTGGGTCGGCCAACGCGCTGACGATGACGAGTTGGTCGGCGTTGGCCACCACCACCCGTTCCAGTCGCCCCTCGGCGGTGGTCTCGTCGTCGTCGGCGGTACGCCGCAGCACCGACCGGCGTTCGGCGATCCGGACGATCCGGGCCAGCGCCCCGTCCGCCCCGGAGACGTCCCCGACCAGCCCCACCCGGTCGCCGACCACCACCGACTTGCGCCCCAGTTCCCGGGCGCGCATGGCGGTGACCAGCGGGGCGTCCGGGCCGGCGTCCTGCCGTACGCAGGTGTAGCGGCCCCGGTCCACGCCGATCACGAAACCGTCCACCGCGTCGTCGTGCCGGGGGCGGTTACGGGTACGGGGTCGCGACGACCTCCCCGGCCGGACCCGGACGTCGTCCTCGTCGTACTCGCGCTTCTTCTTGGTCGCCAGGACCTGCCCCCTGTCGCGTCAGTTCTCGCCGGTCACCATCGCTGACCATAGTGCCGGGAACTCGGGCATGGTCTTGGAGGTACAGCCGATGTCATCCACCTCGACCCCTGCGACGACCAGCCCGGCGACCGCTGCGGCGTGCGCCATCCGGTGGTCGTGGTAGGTGCGGAAGGGCGCCCCGCGCAGCGGTCGGGGCCGGATCTCCAACCCGTCGGCGAGCTCGGTGACGTCCGCGCCGAGGGCGGTGAACTCGGTGGCCAGGGCGGTCAGCCGGTCGGTCTCGTGCCCTCGGATGTGGGCCACCCCGGTGAGCCGTGACGGCGAGTCGGCGACCGCAGCCAGGGCGGTGAACACCGGGGTCAGTTCGCTGACGTCGGAGAGGTCGGCGTCGATCCCGTGCACCCTGCCGGTGCCGCGTACGGTCAGCCCGTCGGTGGTCAGGGCGACCTCACCACCCATCCGGTGCAGCAGTTCGCGGAGTTGTTCGACGGGTTGGGTGCTGCGCGGGGGCCAACCCTGCAACGTCACCTCGCCCCCGGTGACCAGCGCGGCGGCGAAGAACGGGACGGCACCGGAGAGGTCCGGTTCGATCTCCCATCCCCGTCCGGTCAACGGCCCGGGCTCGACGACCCAGACGTCGGGGGTGGTGTCGTCGACCGCAGCCCCGGCGGCCCGCAGCAGCCGGACGGTCATCCGCAGGTGCGGGGCGGACGGGACGGGCGGGCCGACGTGGCGGACCACGACACCCCTGTCGAACCGGGGCGCGGCCAGCAGCAGGCCGGAGACGAGCTGGCTGGAGGCGGAGGCGTCGATCTCCACCTCCCCGCCGGTGACCTGCCCGGTGCCGGAGACGGTCAGCGGGAGGCTGCCCCCGGTCGGGGTGTCGATGCGGACCCCGAGGGTACGGAGGGCGCCGATCAGCGGGCCGAGCGGACGGGTCCGGGCCTGGGGGTCGCCGTCGAAGGTGATCCGCCCCTCGGCCAGGCCGGCGATGGGCGGGACGAACCGCATGACGGTGCCGGCGAGGCCGACGTCGACGTGGGCGGGGCCGGTCAGCCGGTGCGGCCGGACCAGCCACCGGGCGTCGTCGCTGATCGACACGTGCGCGCCCATGCCCCGGAGTGCACCGGCCATCAACTCGGTGTCCCGGGCCCGCAGCGGCCGGGCCAGGGTCGACGGGCCGCTGGCCAGCGCGCTGAGCACCAGGGCCCGGGCGGTCAGCGACTTGGAGCCGGGCAGCCGCAGAGCGGTCCCGACCGGGTCGGTGGCGGTCGGGGCGGTCCAGGGCTGCGGCGTCCGGGACGCGGTCAGGTCTCCCACGGGACCCATTCTGCCGGGTTGTGCCGGTGGTGCCGACGTCGGCGTCGACGGTCCTCCCGGTTGGCGGGACAGCGGGGGGCGGGTCCGGCGGGTTAGCGTGGCCCCATGTGCGGCAGGTACGCGAACACCCGTAGCGCGGGTGACCTCAGCGCCCTGTTCGAGGCGTACGACGACACCGGCGGCCGGGTCCGGGCGGACCACAACGTGGCTCCGACGGCCACGGTGCCTGTGGTCCGGGTCGACGCCGAGGGCAGGCGGGCGCTGGCGACCGCCCGCTGGGGTCTGCTCCCGCCGTGGGCGAAGTCACCGGCCGCCGGAGCCCGCATGATCAACGCTCGGGCGGAGACGGTCGCCACCAGTCGGGCGTACGCCCGTCCCTTCGCCCGTCGACGCTGTCTGGTGCCGGCCGACGGGTGGTACGAGTGGACCCCGACGGAGACCGGCAAACAGGCGTACTTCCTCACCCCGGCGGACGGCTCGGTGCTGGCCCTGGCCGGGATCTGGTCGACCTGGGAGGGGCCGGACGGACCGCTGGACACAGTCAGTGTGCTCACCACTGCCGCCGTCGGGTGGTTGACCGAGGTGCACGAGCGGATGCCGCTGCTGCTGCCGTCGGACCGGTGGACGCCCTGGCTGGAGCCGGTCGACGACCCCACAGCCCTCCTGGACCCGCCACCGTCGCGGTGGCTGGCCGGGCTGGAGCTCCGCCCGGTCGGTCCGGCGGTGGGCAACGTCCGCAACAACGGGCCGGAGCTGACCGAACGGGTCGCGCTCTCCCCCGGTGCGCAACCGGTGGAGCCGACTCTCTTCTGACCCGGGTCCGCGCATTGTCGGGCGCTGATTTGCCAGTGTTGCGGACGAATCGTCGGGCAGACCTTCGCACTTTTCCCGCCAAAGACTTGAACCGGTGTCCACAAATGCGATAGAACACAGCGCCGGTATGGGAGTCGATTCGCACAGTGCGATCGACGCTCGTCGATCATGCCGGTCCCACGGGGGAGGTGGGTGGATGACACGGGCACGTATGCCCCGTCCGCACGAAGTGGCCGCTGCGCGTCGTGATCCGCGACTGTTGCGGGCGCTGTCCGAGCGACGTTCCGACGAGGCGTGGCGGACCAGAGGGACCTGTCAGAGCGTCGATCCGGAGACGTTCTTTCCAGCGCCGAACGAGCCGGCCGACGCCGCCGTCTCGCTCTGCCGAAGCTGCGACGTGCAGGGGTCCTGCCTGGCCTGGGCGCTGGACGTCGGGGACTGTCACGGTGTCTGGGGTGGCACCACACCACGGGAGAGGCGGGCCATGCTGGTCGCCTGGCGTACCGAGGTGGAGCCGGATCCGGATGCCGCCGACGAGGCCGGGCCGCCGGTCCGCGACCGGTTGCTCACTCTGGTGCCGTCCAACCGTTGATTCCGGCCGTAATCCGGTCTGGCGTGAACCGGAGACCGGATCACGGCGCAGAATAGGCGGGTGCGGGAAACGGACAATGTCGAAACAGCTGTGGGAGTGGCCCGGATCGACGTGGATCGGCCGGACGGACCGGAGACCGCGATGCTGGTGCTCGGGCACGGTGCGGGCGGCGGGGTGGACGCGCCGGATCTGATCGCCCTGCGCGACGCCGGGGTGGCCGCCGGACTCCTGGTGGTCCGGGTGACCCAGCCGTACCGGGTGGCCGGTCGGCGTGCCCCTGCCCCGGCCGGTCATCTCGACCGGGCGTGGGTGGCGGTCCTCACCCGGCTGCGCAGCCGGGCGTCGGCCGAGCTGCCGGTCCTGGTGGGCGGTCGGTCCAGCGGTGCTCGGGTGGCCTGTCGGACGGCGGGGACCGTCGGTGCGGCGGGCATCGTCGCGCTGGCCTTTCCGACCCACCCGCCCGGCCGCCCCGAGCGATCCCGGGTGGGCGAGCTGGCGACCGGGCTGCCGACCCTGGTGGTCAACGGCGACCGGGACCCCTTCGGCGTCCCGGAGTCCACGGCGGCCCCGGTCCGGATCGTCGTCCGTCCCGGCGAACGCCACGACCTGCGCCGGGACCCCTCCGGTACGGCCGTCGTGGTGGTGGACTGGTTGCGCTCCCACGGGTGGGCCCGGTAGCCGTTTCCGCCGCCGGTGGCGTCTCGTTGCATCGAGTGGTGTCGGACCGCCCGGTACGGGTGGCCCGGAACCGCCCTCCCAGGCCCTTCCTGGTCCCTGCGCCCGGCCCCACCGGACAGGGACCAGGAACGGGAGCGGGTGGGGCCCGGAATGCACCGGCCGTCCGGTTGCGTTGACACCCTCGGACGACACAGAGCCGAGGGGGTGAGCGGGTGCCGACCGAGACACGGTGCCGAGAACGGGACGAGCGGCATACCCGACAGGTGAGGCGACTGTCGGATGGACCCGAATGGCCGGCGACGGCCGTGAAGGGGGAGTCGGTCAGGCCGCCGGTGAGCGGCGGCACAACGGCCGGAAGTGGATCTGCCGCCCCCGTGCAACGCGTATCCTCGTCGCAGGAGCATCCGACGCGAGGGGATGTGCGGTTGACAACCGAGAAGACGGACGAGCGTAGGGCCCGTTTCGAGCGGGACGCGATGCCCTTCGTCGACCAGCTCTACGCGGCCGGACTGCGGATGACCCGCAACCCGGCGGACGCCGAGGACCTGGTCCAGGAGACGTATCTGAAGGCGTATGCCGCGTTCCACCAGTTCGAGCAGGGCACCAACCTGAAGGCCTGGTTGTACCGGATCCTGACCAACACCTACATCAACTCGTACCGCAAGCGGCAGCGCCAGCCGATCCAGGCGCCCACCGAGGAGATCACCGACTGGCAGCTCGCCGAGGCCGAGTCGCACACCTCCAGCGGGCTGCGCTCCGCCGAGACCGAGGCGCTGGACCGGCTCCCCGACAGCGACGTCAAGGAGGCCCTCCAGCAGCTGCCGGAGGAGTTCCGGTTGGCCGTCTACCTCACCGACGTCGAGGGCTTCTCCTACAAGGAGGTCGCCGACATCATGGGTACGCCGATCGGTACCGTGATGTCGCGGCTGCACCGGGGCCGACGCAACCTGCGCAAGCTGCTCGAACGGTACGCGGCCGAGCGGGGCTTCTCCGCCGCCCGCTCCTCGGGTGGGTCGACCACTGCCGCCGGCCAGGAGGTGTGACGTGAGCTGTGGGAAGCCACACGAGACGGACTGCCGTGAGGTGCTCGCCGAGGTCTACCTCTACCTCGACCTGGAGTGCGCCGACGAGCGACGGGAACGGATCCGGCGTCACCTCGACGAGTGCGGCCAATGCCTGCGCGAGTACGGCATCGAGCAGGAGGTGAAGGCGCTGGTGGCCCGCTGCTGCGGTCAGGAGGTCGCCCCGGAGAAGCTCCGGGCCCGGCTCCGGGGCCGCCTCACCGAGCTGGTGGTCTTCGAGACCGCCGACTCCCGGGAACTGGCCGACTGACGCCCGGACGAAACCCCGAGAAGGATCGACGCCCCACCCCGCACGGCACCTGTACCAGGTGCCGGGGGTGGGGCGTCGTCGTGTCCCCAGCTCAGGAGTTGGGGCGCTTGCCGTGGTTGGCGGCGTTCTTCTTGCGAGCCCTCTTCCGGCGTGCCTTCTTCGCCATGTGGCCTCCTCGTGTTGGTGACGGTCCGGACGCGTGACCCGCGCACCGGTGGTCGTGACCGGATCCCCCCGGCACCGCCGGGGTCCGATCCGCTGATGTTACGGCCTGTCGCGGTGGCCCGGATCGTGCGGCCCCGTCCTCGATCCGTCGGGCTCGGCTCCGGTGCGTTCCCGCGTGGCGACCGCACGGGGGCGCCGAGGGGCTCCGACCGTGGTTGGATACCCAGACACACCGTGGAATGAGGAGGGCCCGAACATGGCCGAGGAGATCCGCGCGGAGATGGTGGCCAACGTCTGGAAGGTCGTGGCCACCGCCGGGGACACCGTCTCGGAAGGGGACACCCTGGTGATCCTGGAGTCGATGAAGATGGAGATCCCGGTGGTCGCCGAGGTCGACGGTGTGCTCCAGCAGTTGGCAGTCAACGAGGGTGACGTGGTGCAGGACGGCGACCTGATCGCGGTGATCGGCTGACCGGCCCGGACGGGCCGCACCGACCGGCTCCGACGGCCGTCGCGCCGTCGGCGGGTCAGGAGAGCGGACGACCTGTCAGCCGGTACCAGAACCGGCGGAGCCGGCCGGGTCGCCGGGGTCGGCTGCCGATCAACTGGTACGCCGTCTCGACCACCTGACGGTCCAGCTCCGGCGTGGCCAGGGCCAGGTACGCCAGCGAGGTGGCGATCGGTACCGGACGTTCCCGCCCCACCTCGGCCACGTCGGCGAGCCGTTCGGCGGTCGTCCGGGCCACGTCCGGGCGTACCTGCGGGTCCACCCAGGCGGCGGTGACCAGGGCGAACAGCGCCGCCTCGGTGGTCCAGTCCTCCACACCCCAGAGCAGGTCAACCAGGACGGCCCGGCGTACCGAGGTGTCCCAGGGTTCGTCGGTGCGGTGGTGCAGCAGCCCCAGACAGGCCCACACCTGCACGCAGCGCACCCACAGCGAGGGGTCCTGGCTGTTCAGCACCCGCCCCAGCGCCGTGGCCGGCGGGTCGGGCGGGTGCACCAGCAGACCCAGGAGGTCGGGCAGGTCGAGGGTGGCCAGGCTGACCGCCGCGTCGTACGCCGCCGGGGGGTGCGGCCAGGCGGGGGCGGCCACCTGCCGGATCCGTCGTACCGCCTCCGCGGACGGTGGGGGGATCGCGGGCGCGACGGTGTCCGCCTGGTACGCCCACAGCTGTCGGGTGCCCGAACGGCGGGGCTGGCGCGGGTCCGGGCCGGGTACGTCGGTGGCCGACTCGACAGTCAGCTCCGGAACGGCGGCGGCGAGGGTCCGCAGGGCGCTGGGCGGCTCCGGTGCGGCCAGCCGCAGCCGTTCCCCCCGGGCTGCCGACCTGTCGTGCACCGCCTGGCGGATCACCTGCACCAGCGTGCCGCCGGCCGGGGTGAGCTGCCCCAGCCAGGGGCGGCTGCGGCAGGACTCGGCGAGGTCGGTGTGCTCGTGGGTGTCGTCGGGGTGGTCCCTGACGAAGTCGGTCAGGGCCACCAGGTGGGCCACGTCGCCGTCGCTGGCGAAGCGCAGCCGGTGCGCCGTGTGCACCGCACAGTCGAAGGCGGGGTCACGCTCCAGGGCGTGGTCGATCCAGCGCAGTGCCTCGTCGAGCCGCCCGTTGTCGGCGAGGGTGCCGGCGATGTCGGCGTAGACGGCGAGGTCGTCGGGGTCGTGTTCGACGGCGCGGGTGAGGGCGGCCAGCGCCTCCCGGGTGCGGCCGGCGCTGCGGTGGGCGTACCCGAGCCACACCTCGCCGAGTTTGGACGGCTGGGCGCGTACGCCCCGGGTGGCCCAGCGGACCGCCAGCTCGGTCTCGCCGATCCGGCGGGCCAGTGCGGAGGCCGCGCCGAGCAGGAGCCCGTGGTCGGGGCGGACCGTCACCGCGTTGCGGGCGAGTGCGAGGTACGGCCCGAGAGCCGCCCGGCCGGAGGGCGGCACCGGATCCGGCACGGCGGCGCAGATCTGCATCAGGATCCGGGCGGTCCGGTCCGGGTCGAGTCGTTCGGCCAGCTCGGGGGCGGTCACCCAGGGCACTCCCGCCCAGTCGACGCCGGGCGAGTGGCCGGTGGCGGCGGCCAGGAGGTCCAGTCCCTCCGCCGGTCGTCCGGCGGCGGCGAGCAGGTGTGCGCGGGCCACCACCGAGCCGACGAAGGCGTGCTGGTTGAGGGGGAAGAGTTCGACGCCCCCGTCGCCGACGGCGGCGAGCCGGGCCAGGGTCTCGTGCACCTCCGGCAGGGTCGGCGCCTGGGCCAGCGCGCCCGCGACGTGCCCGGCCGCGTGTTCCAGCTCGCCGGAGTCCAGCGCCAACCGGGCCAGGGCAAGTTCCTCCGCCGCCGTCAGCGCGGCATCGTCCGGCTCGGACACGTAACCCTCTCGGTCGTGATGGGTCTCAGCGTTCGGCAAGCCTAGGGGATGTCCGGCCGGACCTGTGACATCCTGCGCGTTACTGTTCAATACATTGCTGACTCGGACTCATTCGTGCAAGACTGAGCAGCAAATGCGCGGGAATCGCGCATGACCGTCGAGGTGACGGGAAACCCCGTCGAGACGGCACAGGAGGCGGCGCAACCGCGTCGGGGAGGAGTCACCGTGACGCGCGCAGGAAACGGCATGGCCACCGACATCGCCGAGCAGCCGGCCGGATACGCCAGGCTCCTCACCCCCGAGTACGCCGACCCGATCGCCCGGGTCGCGGCAGTGATCGCCCGACGCCGCCCCCGCCACGTGGTCTTCACCGCCCGGGGCACCTCCGACCACGCCGCCCTCTACGCGGCGTACCTGACCGAGATCCGGCTCGGCCTGCCCGCCGGCCTGGCCTCGCCGAGCGCCCTGACGGTCTTCGGTGCCCGCCCGGACTACTCCGACGCCCTGGTCGTCGGGGTGAGCCAGAGCGGCGGGTCACCGGACCTGACCGAGGTCCTGCGGGTGGCCCGGAACTCCGGGGCGCTCACCCTCGCGGTCACCAACGCGCCGGACTCCCCGCTGGCCGCCGCCGCCGAACTCTCCGTCGACATCGCCGCCGGGCACGAGCGGGCCGTCGCCGCCACCAAGACCTACACCGCCGAGCTGCTCGCCCTGTTGATGCTCGTCGAGGGGGTACGCGCCGGTGACGGGGTGCTGCCCGACGAGGAGCGCGCCGCCCTCCACGGGCTCCCGGAGCTGGCCGCCCGCACCCTCGACGACCCCACCCCGACCCAGCTCGCCCCCCGCTACCGGTTCGCCGCCCGACTCGTCACCACCGGCCGGGGGTACGCGTACCCGACCGCCCGGGAGGCCGCCCTCAAGCTGATGGAGACCTCCTACCTGCCGGCGTTGGCCTTCTCCGGGGCCGACCTGCTGCACGGACCGCTGGCCATGACCGACCCGGACGTGCCGGTGCTGGCAGTGATCGGCTCCGGCCCCGGCGGCGGGTCCATGCGGGAGGTGCTGCCCCGCCTCGGCGAGCGCGGCGCCGACGTGGTGGCTGTCGGGTCGGCCGACGTCGAGGCCTCCGCCCGGATGGCGGTCCCCGAGGTCGACGAACGCTACGCCCCCCTGCTGGACATCCTTCCGCTCCAGCGCCTGGCCCTGGCCCTGGCCCTGGCCCGGGGCGAGGACCCGGACGCCCCCCGCGGGTTGAAGAAGGTCACCGCGACGATGTGACAGCGGGCGTGGCAGGCTGGTGCGGTGTCCACGCTGCGCGATCTCGCCGAGGAGCACACCCGGCTCCGCCCCACCGACATCGACCACCTTCACCGGCTCGCCGGTGAGTGGCAGCTCCTGTCCGACCTCTCCTTCGCCGATCTCCTGCTCTGGGTCCCGACCGACGAGGACGGCACCTTCTGCTGCGTGGCCCAGGTCCGGCCGACCACCGCCCCGACGGCGTACCAGGACGACCAGGTGGGCCGGACCATCGGCGGGCCCGAGGTGGCCCACCTGGAGATCGCCCACCGGCAGGGCCGGATCTGGCGGGAGGGCGACCCGGTCTGGTACGGCGACGTACCGGCCCGGCACGAGGCCATCCCGGTCCGGCTGCGTACCGCCGACGGGGAGGCCGGTGAGGTGATCGGGGTGGTCGGCCGGGACACCAACCTGTCGACCGCCCGCACCCCCAGCCAACTCGAACTGAACTACCTGACCACCGCCGACGACCTGGCCCAGATGATCTCCGACGGGACCTTCCCGCCGCCCCGGCACCCGGGGGAGACCACCTCCGCCCCACGGGTGGGCGACGGGCTGGTCCGGCTGGACGCCGGGGGCAAGGTCACCTATGCCAGCCCGAACGCCCAGTCGGCGTACCGGCGGTTGGGTCACGCCTCCCTGCTGGTGGGGGAGGACCTGGCGGTGC
Source organism: Micromonospora sp. NPDC000207 (assembly GCF_040300925.1). Classification (NCBI taxonomy): domain Bacteria; kingdom Bacillati; phylum Actinomycetota; class Actinomycetes; order Micromonosporales; family Micromonosporaceae; genus Micromonospora; species Micromonospora sp. NPDC000207. The sequence continues at coordinate 37,855 of NZ_JBEPEQ010000034.1, read as the reverse complement.
TGCACCGCCGACTCGCCGGGGACCCCCTGGACGGCACCGACGCCGGCAACGCGGTCCTCGCCGCGCTGCGCGGCGAGGGACCGCCCCGCCGGGAGATCGAGGCCCGGGGCGCGACGATGCTCACCCGGGCGCTGCCGCTGATGCCCGCCGGAGTGCCGATCGGCGCCCTGGTCCTGGTCCGCGACATCACCGAGGTACGCCGCCGCGACCGAGCACTGATCACCAAGGACGCCACGATCCGGGAGATCCACCACCGGGTGAAGAACAACCTGCAGACGGTGGCCGCACTGCTGCGGTTGCAGGCGCGTCGGGTGGCCATGCCGGAGGCCCGGGTGGCGCTGGAGGAGTCGGTCCGCCGGGTCGCCTCGATCGCCCTGGTCCACGAGACCCTCTCCATGTCCAACGACGAGGCTGTGGAGTTCGACGGGATCGTCGACCGGGTGGCCAGCGCCGCGACCGAGGTGGCAGCGACCGAGGTCGCGGTCCGGATGCGGCGCGCCGGCAGCTTCGGGGTCCTCCCGGCGGAGATCGCCACCTCCCTGGTGATGGTCCTCAACGAGTTGCTGCTCAACGCCGTCGAGCACGGCTTTCCGACCCCGCCGTCGGAGCCGGACGCGCCCCCCGCCGAGGTGGTCGTCTCGGTCCAGCGGTCCCGCAAGAAGCTGCACGTCACCGTCGCCGACAACGGGCGCGGCCTGCCCACCGACTTCGACCCGGAGCGGGCCGGTCGGCTCGGTCTCCAGATCGTGCGGGCGCTGGTCACCGGTGAGCTGCGGGGCACCATCGAGTTGCGGGCCGGGGCCGAGGCGGGCACCGAGGCAGTCCTGGTCGTCCCCCTGGCCCGGGGGTGACGGTTCGGCCCGTCCCGGGCGACTGTCAGCGGGTCAGCAGCGCCACCGTCAGGCCGGGGCGCGGCCAGACCCCGGTCACCGTGTAGTCAGCTCGCAGCGCGTCCCCCTTCGCCCCCGGCACGGCGGCCAGGGGGTCGTCGCGGCGTCCCGCCACCACCAGCCAGACCCGGGTGACCCCGGCGAGGCACTCGGCGGGCCGGGCGCACTCGGTGGCCCACAGGTCCCCCCGGTCGGCCTGGTCACGGACCAGCAGCGCGTCGCGCGGCTGGTCTGCCCCGGCGCGGGGGCGCCCGGTCGGGGTCGACGGCCCGGTGGGTGCGTCACCGGGCTCGACCCGCCCGGCCGGGGGTCGACTCCGGCCCAGGTGGTACGCCATTGCGAGGTCGAGGAAGAGCCAGCCGTCGCGGGGCGCGTAGACGACGGCGTCGCCGGGACGCCGACCGGCGACGACCACCTCGGCGGCGCCCCGGTAATCGATCGCGGCGCTGCGTGGCCACTCGTGGGTCCGGCGCAGTGCGACCTGGTCGGGCAGGCCCATCAGTCCGACCAGGGCCACCACCGCCAGACCGGCCGGCAGCCCCGCCCCGCGTACCGGCACCCAGACCCGGCGGAGCCGACCCGACGGTGGCGTACCCCGGTCCGGTCTGGTCTCCGGGGTGTGGGAGTCGGTGGTCACCGGCGGTGGGGCGGCGTCGGTCCGCGCGGCCCGGGTCAGGGTCAGGGCGGCCCCGGCCAGCAGGCAGCCGAACGGCACCGTGAAGAAGAGATAGCGGGGGACCCAGAGCGGCACCACCCATCCGACAGCGAAGAGCAGCAGGACCGGCAGCGCCAGGCAGACCCCGGGCACCAGGGCGGGCCGCCCGTACCGGAGCGCACCGAGGGCGGCGAGGCCGAGCACCAGGCCGCCGACAGTGGCGCTCTGGGCGAGCCCACCGGGAAGCCCTGTCAGGTCGGTCAGGCGGGCCGGGTCGACCCAGTCGAGCTGCCGGGACCGCTGCTCCCGGGCCACCAGCAGCAGCGGGGTCAGCAGCAGGGCCGCCGGGACCAGCGCCGCCGACCAGGCACCGAACCGGCGGGCCCGACCGCCGGAGGGCCCCTCGGTGAGGACGACGACAGCGTGCGCCCCCACCAGGATCAGCGCCACCAGGTGGGTGAGCCCCAGGGCGGCGACGGTCGCGGCGTACCCGACCCACCGGACCCACCCGCCCCGGCGTACCGCGTCGACCAGGAGCACCGTGGCGAGGACTGCCAGCAGGGTGACCAGCGCGTACGGTCGGGCCTCCTGCCCGTACCGGGAGGTGCCGGGCAGGACCGCGAAGAGCAGTCCGGCGAGCAGCCCGGCACGGGCCCCCACCAGCCGTTCCCCGAGCACCGTGGTCAGCCCGGCCGCCACCGACAGGGCCAGGGCCGAGGGGAGCCGCAGCGCGGTGACGGAGTCGCCGAACACCGCCACCCACCAGTGCAGGAGCAGGTACCAGGCGCCGGTGACAGCGTCGATGGTGCCGACCATCCGGACCAGGTCGTCGAGACCCCGGGTGGCAGCGCTCCAACTGGCGAGTTCGTCCCGCCACAACTGGGCCCGACCGATCCCGGACAGGGTGACCACGAGGGTCAGCAGGGTGGGCCAGAGCCACCCGAACCGGATCCCGGTCGTGGGCGGCCGATCGGGCCGTCGGCTCGACTGCGGCACGTCGCCCACGGGTCGAGCCTGGCACACCGGTGGGCCCGGCAGGCGGAGATCGCCCCGGTCGGGGCCCATCGGCCGCCGGAGTACGCGGCCCGCCCGGAGAGGCCCCGACGACAGCGGTGAGTACGGGTCACACGCCCGTCCGTGATGTGGGATGTGGCACGCAGCCGTTGGCCGCCTCCGGGCGGTTGTGGCAGCATGGTCGGCATGACCGCCGCTGTCGTCCGCTTCTTCGTGGCCCGTCGCCACGTCGACTACGGGCACGTCTGCAGCGCGCTCTGTCCGGCCATCTGAGGACGCCCGACCCATTCTGTCTCGGGCAAGCCCCCGCGTCGGCCGTCGAAGACACCGCCGTCCCCCGCCCCTCGTCGGGCCGGCCGTCGCTACCGCACTCGCACCCTGAGGCACAGCAGACATCGGAGGACGCCGCGATGGCGGTCAGCAGCACCCCTACCTCGTCCCAGGAGCCGGCCACCCCCCGCGCCCGAGCCCCCCGCCGGCCCCGAGGCGAGGGCCAGTGGGCGCTCGGCCACCGCGAGCCGCTCAACCCCAACGAGCGGACCAAGAAGGACGACGACCCGCTCAACGTCCGGGCCCGGATCGAGAACATCTACGCCCACGGCGGGTTCGCCTCCATCGACCCGGTCGACCTGCGGGGGCGGTTCCGCTGGTGGGGTCTCTACACCCAGCGCAAGGCGGGCATCGACGGTGGCCGTACGGCCGTCCTGGAGCCGCACGAGCTGGAGGACGAGTTCTTCATGCTCCGGGTCCGCGTCGACGGCGGGCAGCTCAGCGTGGCCCAGCTGCGGGTGCTGGCCGAGATCTCCACCGAGTTCGCCCGGGACACCGCCGACATCACCGACCGGCAGAACATCCAGTACCACTGGATCCGGGTCGAGGACATGCCGGAGATCTGGCGGCGGTTGGAGGCCGTCGGCCTGCAGACCACCGAGGCGTGCGGCGACTGCCCCCGGATCGTGCTGGGCAGCCCGGTCGCCGGGGTGGCGCGGGAGGAACTGGTCGACCCGACCCCGGCGATCGACGAGATCGTCCGCCGGTACGTCGGTGACAAGCGCTACTCCAACCTCCCCCGCAAGTTCAAGTCCTCGATCTCGTGGCTGGTCGACACCCCGTACGAGGCAAACGACATCTCCTTCCTCGGCGTCGAGCACCCCGAGCACGGCCCCGGTTTCGACGTCTGGGTCGGTGGTGGGCTCTCCACCAACCCGATGCTCGCCAAGCGGCTCGGGGTCTGGGTGCCGTTGGACGAGGTTCCGGACGTCTGGGCCGGGGTGGTCGGGATCTTCCGGGACTACGGATACCGCCGGCTGCGCCACCGGGCCCGGTTGAAGTTCCTGGTCGCCGACTGGGGCGTGGAGAAGTTCCGCGAGGTGCTGGAGAAGGAGTACCTCGGCCGGACCCTGCTCGACGGCCCGGCCCCGCAGCTGCCGTCGAAGCCGATCGACCACATCGGGGTGCATCCGCAGCGGGACGGGCGCAACTACGTCGGGGCGGCCCCGGTGGTCGGGCGGGTCTCCGGGACCCAGCTCGCCGAGCTGGCCGACGTGGTGGCCGAGCACGGCAGCGACCGGATCAGCCTCACCCCGTACCAGAAACTGCTGGTGTTGGACGTCGCGCCGGAGCGGACCGAGTCGCTGGTCGGGGCGCTGCGTCGGATCGGTCTGGACGCCCGGCCGTCGGCCTGGCGGCGCGGCACCATGGCCTGCACCGGCATCGAGTACTGCAAGCTCGCCATCGTCGAGACGAAGGCCCGGGGCGAGGAGTTGGTGGCCCGGCTGGAGGAGCGGCTGCGCGAGTTCGACGCGGACATCTCCATCCACATCAACGGCTGCCCGAACGCGTGTGCCCGGACCCAGGTCGCCGACATCGGCCTCAAGGGGCAGCTGGTGGTCGGCCCGGACGGGCAGCAGGTGGAGGGCTTCCAGGTGCACCTGGGGGGCGGCCTGGGTATGGCCGAGGGACAGACCGCCGGTTTCGGCCGCAAGCTGCGCGGCCTGAAGACCACCGCCGACGAGCTTCCCGAGTACGTGGAGCGACTGGCCCGCCGGTACCTCGCCGGCCGGACGGCCGGGGAGAGGTTCGCCAACTGGGTTGTCAGGGTCGACGAGGAGGAGCTGAGATGAGCGACGCCCGTTCCGCACCTCTGTACTGCCCGTACTGCGGGGAGGAGGACCTGCGACCGAGTGAGGAGGGGCACGGCGCGTGGGAGTGCCACGCCTGTGTCCGGGTCTTCTCGGTGAAGTTCGTCGGCCTGCTCTCCCGGGGGGTGGACTCCCGGTGAGTGAGCTTGCGAGCGTGGCCGGGCTCGGCCTGGTCGGCGTCGGCGGTCCGGTCCGGTCCGAGCCGGGCCGGCGCAGCCCCGAGGAGTTGCGTGAGCTGGCCACGACGGCCGGCAGGGAGTTGGAGGATGCGCCCGCCCTGGAGATCGCCAGGTGGGCGGCGGAGACCTTCGGTGACAGGTTCTGTGTGACCAGTTCGATGGCCGACGCGGTCCTGGCCCATCTGGTCTCCCGGGTCGCGCCGGGGGTGGACGTGGTGTTCCTCGACACCGGCCTGCACTTCCCGGAGACGCTGCGGGTACGCGACGAGGTGGCCCGCCGACTGCCGGTGAACGTCAGGTCGATCCGACCTCGGCTCACAGTCGGCCAGCAGGACGGGGAGTACGGCCCCCGACTGTTCAACAGGTCCCCCGACGAGTGCTGCCAGTTGCGCAAGGTGGAACCCCTGGAGCGGGCCCTGACCGGGTACGACGCCTGGGCCGCCGGGCTGCGCCGGGACGAGTCCCCGTCGCGGGCGAACACGCCGGTGGTCACCTTCGACCCCCGGCGGGGTCGGGTGAAGGTGAACCCGATCGCGGCCTGGAACCAGGCCGACGTGGATTCCTACATCGCCCGGTACGACATCCCGGTCAACGAGCTGTTCCGTCGTGGGTACGGCTCGATCGGCTGCTGGCCGTGCACCCGTCGGACGAAGGCGGGGGAGGACCCGCGCGCCGGTCGTTGGGCGATGTTCGAGAAGACCGAGTGCGGACTGCACGTCTGACCGCGACCGGGCGGGACCCGGTCGTCCTGGTGGCGCACGGCAGCCGTGATCCCCGGGCGGCCGAGGCGACGCGGGCGCTGGCCCGGGCGGTCGCGGCGGTGCGTCCCGGCGTCCCGGTCCGGCCGAGTTGGCTGGACCACACCGATCCGGGGCCGACCGAGGTGCTCCGGGACCTCGCCGGGGCCGGGCACCGTCGGGCGGTGCTGGTTCCGCTGCTGCTCACCGCCGCCTACCACCGTCGGGTGGACATCCCGGCGGCGGTCGCAGCTGCCGGTGACGGCCCCGACCCGTTGACGGTACGGGTGACCGAGGTGCTCGGGCCGGCCCGCGGTGCCGTGGACGCGGGTCTGCTGGACGCCCTGGGCCGACGACTCGCCCCGGCCGCCGACTTCGACGCGTTGGTGTTGGCGGCGGCGGGGACCCGGGACGCCCCGGCCCGCGCCTCGGTGGGTCGGGTGGCGGCGGCGCTGGCCGACAGGTACGCCGTACCGTGCCGGATCGCGTACGCCTCGGCGGGTTCGCCGGACGTGGGGCGGGCGGTGGCCCGGATGCGGGCGGCGGGGGCGCGTCGGGTGGCGGTGTCGGCGTACTTCCTCGCCCCGGGCTTCTTCCACGACGCGGTCACCGCTGCGGCCGATGCCGCCGGTGTGGTGACCGTGGCGGCCCCGCTGACCGATGTACCGGAACTGGTCGACCTGGTGCTGCGGCGGATCGACTCGACCCCCGAGTGACCCATCTCATGATCACTTCCCGGTCGGACGGGGTAAGGACTCCCGCGCCGGGACAGCGGGTCGGAGGGAGTGGGACGGTGGTGGACGCAGAACACCCCGGTCGGGGAACCCGACCGGGGTGCGGTAGTTCTGGGTGGGGATCAGGCGGAGTGAGCGCGCAACACCCGGAGGCCACCGCGACGCTTGACCGCGCGGCGCTCCTCCTCGCTCATTCCGCCCCAGACGCCAGCGTCCTGACCGGACTCCAGCGCCCACTGCAGGCACTGGTCGGTCACGGAGCAGCGCCTGCAGACGGCCTTGGCCTGCTCGACCTGCAAGAGGGCCGGCCCAGACGTCCCGATCGGGAAGAACAGCTCCGGGTCCTCGTCGCGGCAGACAGCATGGTGACGCCAGTCCATGGCGGCAACACTCCTCGTTCTGGATGGGTGGCAGATGACGCTTTTGCTTTTTCTTATGCATCCGCAGTGCCGAAAGTGACGGTTCGCGTCTTTCAATTCGGCATTGCGTGAGCAAGCCTGTCGGTCGCCGTGAGCTGCGAGACGGACTCGAAGATCCGAGTCTGTCCGGCCGCGCTCCCGGTTACTCAAGTTCGCTTGTGAATACTTTCACGAACTCACGCGATGTCAAGGGTGACGCTCGGAAAAACTCCGAGCGGTGAGCAAGCTCACGACCCATTTGTCCGGGTTTGCGGGGGGCCTCGTTACCCGGCGTGTAACAGCCTCTGGTCAATATAGTACGAACTTCGTGACTTGGTTGACATTTCCGGCACCTGCCTTCTCGGGTGGCGGCCACCGCGTCGCTGCGGTGAGTGACCGCGTCGATCTAGGGCAGTACCCCGAGACTCAACAGATTACTCTCAGTGCGGAGGGAACGGATGTGAATCTAACTTTCTCCCGCTCGCCAAGGTAGTCCCCATCGAGCTGGAACGCCTGCGGACGCGCCGAGAGCAGGGTGAACTCCTCCTGATCGTGCAGCCGCAGCACCTGTCGACCGTGTGGGTCGGGGTTCTGAGCGAGGAACTGCGTCACCGTTCGTGTCGTACCGGCCACCCGGAGGCGGCGGAGGGCCAACAGGTCCAGCCCCCTGTCGAAGGACGCCTCCGGGTTCGCGTTGACCTCCCGGTCCCCGACGTAGGTCCACGGGGCGGTGTTCTGCACGATGACGGTGGCGAGGTCCGCCTCGGCCTCCTCGCCAGGCCGTTCCACGCTGATGGCCGGGGCGCGACGCTCCGTACCCATCACGTACTGCTGGAGCATCGACCGCAGGTAGAGGCCCGGAGTGGAGACCCGTCCCTTGCGGCGGGCCTGCTCGACCCGGTGGATCACGGCGGCGTCGAACCCGAACCCGGCGCAGAAGGTGAAGTAGCGGTCGTCGGCGCGGCCCAGGCCGATCGTCCGGCTCCGTCCGATCCGGAGCCCCTCCAGGATCATGCTCGTGCTCTCCGGCCAGTCCCGGGGCAGGCCGAGGGCGCGGGCGAAGACGTTCGTCGAGCCGCCCGGAACGGTGGCCAGTGCGGGGAGCCGGTCGGCGGGCGACCCGCCGGGTGTGTCGGCCGCCCCGGCTCCGGGCGGGGTCCCGTCCGGAGCGGCGGCGGCCTTCGCGGCCATCAGGCCGTTCACCACCTCGTTGACGGTGCCGTCCCCGCCCAGGGTGACGACGACGGCGACCCTCTCGTCGGCGGCCTCCCGGGCGATCTCCGCCGCGTGTCCACGCCGACGGGTGTACCGCACCGACAGGTCGACCTCGCTGCGCAGCGCCCGGACCAGCACGTCCCGGCTGCGTTCGGTGGTGGTGGTGGCCTTCGGATTGACCACCAGGACGGCCCGCATGGGCGGCACTTTACCGGGATGACCTTTGGGTAATGTGGCCCGAGTGACCATCGACTCGCACCAGGTGCCCGCCACCCTGCGCTGGGCGTCGCGGCTGCTGTACGGGGAGGCCGCCGCCCTCGGTCTGGTCGCCGCCTGGTTGGTCTGGGCCGACCTCACCGCACCCACCACCGACCTGGCCACGGCGCTGCTGGTGACGGCCTTCGCGATCGGCGGGGCGATCGCCCTCTGGGCGCTGGGTCGGGCGCTGGCCGACCGGCGGGCGGCGGCCCGCGCCCCGGCGATCGTGCTGGAGCTGATGCTGCTGCCGGTCGGGTGGTACATGATCCAGGGCGGGATGGGCTGGCTGGGTGTGCCGCTGATCGCCCTCGGCCTGGGGGTCTGCGGGCTGCTGGTGAGCACTCCCACCAACCGCGCACTCGGCTTCGAGCGCGACTAGGTCAGGTCGACCCCGGTGTTCAGTACCCGGCTCCGCGCCGGGTGAGCAGGGAGATGGTGGCCTGGTCGCCGACCGCCTCGGCGGCGGCCCCGGTGGTGAGGGCGGTGAGCACCTTCCACGCGAACGAGGACTCCGACGGCAGCGTGGCACCGTGCACCGTCGGCACTGTGACCTGCACTGTCAGTGCGTCGTCGGTGACCGTGAACCGGCACTCCAGCTCGGCGTCGCGGGTGGCGATCGCCAGCAGCATGGCGCACGCCTCGTCCACTGCGATACGTAGGTCCTCGATCTCGTCGAGGGCGAACTGCAACCGTGCGGCCAGTCCGGCCGTCGCGGTCCGCAGCACCCCGAGATAGCCGACGTCCGCCGGCACTGTGAGGTGCACGATGTCGTCGGTCGTCGCCTGCCCGGTCAGTTGAGTCACCCTCATCCCCCCGGTCGGGGACTCTACCCGGTCGGCGACCACCTCGCGTGGCGGCGGTCACCACCCGTTCGTAAAGATGTGGAGCCGTCACCGCCGTCGGGCGTCACACGATCCGGCCACCGGAGACACCGGATTCGCCTCCTCACTGAGAGTCATGACCGCCTCGCGCCTCGTGATGACGGACCGTGACCGGTCCATGCCGCAATTTCTTGACGGAGAGTAGTGGTAGGTAATCAATTCGTCATGACGAAAGGCGATCGGCAGTCGTCTGTGGAAGTTGCAACCGTCGATCGGGTCGCGGTGAATGGAAGTGACCTTTGTCGATGCCGTCGAAAAGTGACGGCCGGCGCCGTCGGGTTCGACGGCGCCGGCCGGATCGTGCAAGCCGGGACTGACCGGAGTCAGGCCTGCTTGGTCTCCCAGAAGATCTTCGAGATCTCGTCGATCTTCGTCAGGAGCTCGTCGGCCTTGGACGGGTCGGTCCCGCCCTTCGCGCCGGCCGCACCGGCCAGCTTGGTGGCCTCGTTGAACAGTTGGTGCAGGTGCGGGTACTTCTCGAAGTGGGCCGGCTTGAAGTAGTCGGTCCACAGCACCCACAGGTGGTGCTTGACCAGGTCCGCCCGCTGCTCCTTGATCAGGATGGCGCGGGTACGGAACTCGGGGTCGGTGTTGGACTGGTACTTCTCACAGATCGCCTTGACCGACTCGGCCTCGATCCGGGCCTGCGCCGGGTCGTACACGCCGCACGGCAGGTCGCAGTGGGCGCTGGCGGTCACGCGGGGCGCAAGGACGCGCGGAAGTCGCATCGGGTTCCTCCATGGGGCGTTTGCGATGATCCAAGCCGACATTACTCCTGGAGATGCTCCCCAGCGGGCTGGAGGTGAAACCCGCATGCAGGTCGACGGGGACCCCACCGGCCACCTGACCGGCCCGTTGGTGCCCGTACTGGTCACCGGGCCGTCGATGTCTCCGACGCTGCGGCACGGAGACGCCGTCCTGGTGCGTCGGGGCGGCCGACCGGTCCGCCCCGGTGACGTCGTGGTGGCGGTCTTCCGCGCCCGACCGGGACTGCTCGTCGTCAAACGCGCGGTGCGGGCCCAGGACGGTGGGTGGTGGATACGCGGTGACAACGAGTTCGCCACCGACGACTCGCGCACCTACGGGGTCGCCGACGTCCAGGGGCGGGTGCTGTTGCGGTACTGGCCGCGTCCGGGGCGGATCCCCGCACCGCCGGTATGACCCTACTCACAACCCGTACGCGCCGCTCACACTATGCTCGGCAGGTGTCCGGGTGACCCCCGCACCGCGCGCCGCCGCTCGTCGCCTCACCTCGTGCCCGCGCCGGCCGCCTCAAATCTGCTCGACAGATCCTGGAGTCACCATGCCTACGTCCACCGTGGACCCCGCTGATCCCGTCTTCCGCCGGCACGTCGGCGGCAAGCTCGCCGTCGCCTCGACGGTCCCACTGGCCAGCCGGGACGACCTGTCCCTCGCGTACACCCCCGGGGTCGCCCGGGTCTGCGAGGCGATCGCCGCCGACCCCGCCCTCGTCGACGACTACACCTGGGTGTCGAACGCCGTCGCCGTGGTGACCGACGGATCCGCCGTGCTCGGCCTGGGCAACATCGGCCCCCGCGCCGCCCTGCCGGTGATGGAGGGCAAGGCGGTGCTGTTCAAACAGTTCGGTGGAGTGGACGCGGTTCCGATCTGCCTGGACACCCAGGACACCGAAGAGATCATCGCCACCGTCACCGCGCTGGCCCCCTCGTTCGGGGGGATCAACCTGGAGGACATCAGCGCCCCCCGCTGCTTCGAGATCGAACGCCGCCTCGACGAGGCACTGTCCATTCCGGTCTTCCACGACGACCAGCACGGCACCGCGATCGTCGTCCTGGCCGCCCTGCGCAACGCCGCCACCCTCCTCGACCGCAAACTCGGCGACCTGCGGGTGGCGGTCAGCGGGGCTGGTGCGGCCGGTGTGGCGGTCACCCGGATGCTGGTGGCCGGGGGAGTCGACCCGAAGCGGGTGGTGGTCTGCGACTCGCGGGGCATCATCGGCCGGCACCGCGACGGGCTCACCGGCGCCAAGGCCGACCTGGCCGAGACCACCAACGCCGACTGTCGTACCGGTGGGATCACCGAGGCCCTGCGGGAGGCCGACGTCCTGGTCGGAGTCTCCGGCGGAAGCATCCCGGAGGCTGCGGTGGCCGGGATGGCCCCGGGCGGGATCGTCTTCGCCCTGGCCAACCCGACCCCCGAGGTCGACCCGGCGGTGGCCGCCCGGTACGTCTCGGTCGTGGCCACCGGCCGCAGCGACCACCCCAACCAGATCAACAACGTGCTCGCCTTCCCGGGCGTCTTCCGGGGCGCGTTGACCGCCCGGGCCACCCGGATCACCGACAACATGAAGGTCGCCGCCGCCGACGCCATCGCCGCGGTGGTCGACGGCGAGCTGAGCGCCGACGCGATCGTCCCGTCCCCGCTGGACCCCCGGGTGGCACCGGCGGTGGCCGACGCGGTGGCCGAGGCGGCCCGTCGCGACGGCGTCGCCCGCGCCTGAGGTGGCGGCAGGCCCCTTCCCGTCGACGACGGGAAGGGGCCTTCTGATCGGCTGTCATCCTTGTTACGGTCCGGACCATGCGTGCCGCCTTCGCCGCCCGGACCGACGCCGACGACCCACTCGCCGCCCTGACCGTCGGGGAGCGGCCCGAGCCGGTCCACCCGGACGACGACTGGGTCACCGTCCAGGTCACCGCCAGCTCGCTGAACCACCACGACATCTGGTCGTTGCGGGGGGTCGGGCTGCCCGCCGACCGGCTCCCGATGATCCTCGGGTGCGACGCCGTCGGCACCGACCCGGACGGCAACGCCGTGGTGGTCTACCCGCTGATCGTGGACCCGGCTGACCCTCGGGGCGTGTCGATCCTGTCCGAACACTTCCCCGGCACCTTCGCCGAGCGGGTCGCCGTACCCCGGTCGAACCTGCTGGCACTGCCGGCCGGGCTGGCGGCGACCGACGCGGCGTGCCTGCCCACGGCCTGGCTGACCGCCTGGCGGATGCTCACCACCAAGGGCCGGGTGGCCGAGGCCGACGCGGTCCTGGTCCAGGGGGCGGGCGGCGGGGTGGCCACCGCCGCCGTCGCGCTCTGCGCCGCCATGGGCAAGCGGGTGTACGCGACCAGCCGGGACGCCGTCAAACGGGACCGGATCGCCGAGCTGGGCGCGACAGCGGTGCAGCCCGGTGCCCGGCTACCGGAGCGGGTCGACGTGGTGATCGAGACGGTGGGGGCGGCCACCTTCGACCACTCCCTGAAGGCGGCGGCCCCGATGGCCCGGATCGTGGTCTCCGGGGCCACCAGCGGTCACCTCCCGACGATCGACCTGCGTCGGGTCTTCGCCATGCAGCTGGAGATCCTGGGCACCTCCATGGGGACCCCCGACGACCTGCGTGACCTGCTGGCGTTCTGTGCCGACCGGGGGGTGCGGCCGGTGGTGGACAGCGTGCTGCCGTTCGACCGGATCGAGGAGGCGTTCGCCCGGATGCACACCGGGAACGTCTTCGGCAAGATCGTCCTCGACCACACCGCCTGACCGTCCGCCCCGCCTTCCCCTCCAACTGGTCGTCGAGCCCCTACAGCTGGTCGTCGAGGGTGGCGAGGCCGTCCCGGGTGGCGCCGTCGGTCATCCGCTCGCGGGCGGCCGGGTCGCCGTACAGCGACCAGCGGAGGAACTCCACTGTGGTGCCGGAGACCACGCCCAGGGTCGCGTCGTTGGAGAGCAGCCGCCGTCCGTGGTCCCCCTCGGGCAGGCTCAGCATCGCCTTCGGCCACGGCACCTTGTCGTAGACGGCCTTGCCCGCCGTGTACTTGACGACGTCGTCGAGCTCGCCGTGGACGAACAGCTGCGGGGCAGCGGACCCGGCGAAGGCGGTACCGAACCCGATGGCGGTCCCGGCGAAGACCACCCCGGCGTCCAGCCGGTCGTCCCGGCGGGTGGTGAAGAGCCCGATGGTGGTCACCCCACCGGCGGAGTGCCCGGCCGCGGCCACCCGGCCGGTGTCCAGCCGTCCGCGCAGCGGGTCGCCGTCGGTGTCGTCGAGCGCCAGCACCTCGTCGAGGACGTACGACACGTCGGCGGGCTGGTTGAGCACGTCGAGGACGTTGCCGTCGCCGTCTCCGGAGGTGCGGGGGAAGGTGGGGGCGGCGACCACGAAACCGGCCTCGGCCCAGCGGCTGAGCAGCCCGGAGTAGTCGTCGGACCGACCGCCCAGCCCGTGGCTGAACACCACCACCGGGAACTTCCCCTTCGCGACCGGTGCACCCCGTTCCGGCTCGCCGCCGCGCTCCCCCCGGGCCGGGTACCAGACGGTGGTCGGCAGGGGGCGGTCCTCGCCCCGGCTCAGGTCGAGTCGGCGTACCCCCACCGCGTGGGTGCGGGTCGGGGCGGTGGTGGGGGAGACCTGCGGGGTCGGGGCGGCAGCCGAGGTCGGCGGAGGGGCCGTCTCGGTGGGCGCGGCGGGTGGGTCCTCCGTCGAGCAGCCCGCCGCCGTGGCGGTCAGGACGGCGGTGGTGACCAGGGCGAGGGCACGGCGACGGAACATGAGTTCGATTGTGCCCGACGCCGACCGGGTCTCCGGCCTGGCTTCGACACCGGGTCACCGTCGGATCCGCTGTGGGTCGCCGCCGCGCCCCGACCCCTGAGTGGTCCTCGGGTGCCCGAGGTCAGGACGGGGTCCGGCCCGAGGTCAGGACGGGGTCCGGCCCGGGGGCGCAGGGGGCGCGACGGGAAGGTCGAGGCGGTCGTCGAAGGCTGTGACGCCGGGGAGCCGGGCGTCCCCGGGGATCCGTCGGCCCGCCGCCGCGTCCCCGTACAGCGTCCACCGGAGGAAGTCGGTGGTGGTCGCCAGCACCTGGGAGAACCCGGGACGCCCCGGGGTGAGGTACTCGCCGTGCCCCTGCCCGAGCAGGCTGAGGAAGGCCGACGGGCCGCGTACCCGCTGGTAGGCGGCGCGACCGACGGAGGCCGTGACGATCGGGTCGGCGGAGCCGTGGACGAAGAGCGTCGGCCGGTCCGGGCCGGTGAACCCGCCGACCCGGGCCCCTCCGGCGATGACGATGCCGGAGCGCAGCCGGGGGTGGTGTCCGGCGCTGAACATGCCGGCTGTGGTGAACCCGCCGGCCGAGTGCCCGGCGGCGGCGACCCGGCGGACGTCCAGGTGCCCGGCGAGGGGGTCGTCCCGGCGGGCGTCCAACCGGACCAGGTGGCGGATCACCCGCCACCCGTCGGCCGGCTGGTGACGGACGTCCTCCCGGGAGAACCGCGCGGCGTGCCGGTTGGTGTGCGGGTAGGTGGGTGCGGCGACGACGAAACCGGCGGCGGCCCACCTGGTGGTCAGCGCGGCGTGCAACTCCGGCAGACTCCGCAGCCCGTGGCTGTAGAGGACCACCGGGAACCGCCCGTCGGCCACCTCGGTCCCCTCGGCGGGGAACCAGACGGTCACCGGCAGGGGGCGGGCCGACCCGGGATCGAGGGTGAGCGTCCGCACGCCGACGGCGTACGCCCTCTCGGGTGCCCGGATCGGCGTCGGGCTGTCACCCGGTGTGACGGTGGCCGCGCCACAGCCGCTCACCAGTGCCGACAGCAGTACCACGGCGATCAGCCGCTTGGCCCCCATGGCCTTCACGGTAGGGCCGCAGGACTCCGCGCGTTCCCACCTTCCGGTCCGGCTCCGATCATCCGCCCGGCCGGAATCACCCACCGGTACGGAAACCGTCCGACCTCACCCGTCGGCGACGACAGCCCGAGCCTGGAGGGCGATCTCCAACTCCTCGTCGGTGCCGACGACGCAGACCGCCACCTCGGCACCGGGCGGGCTGATCAGCCGGTCCCCGGTCCCGGTGTTGCGCTCCGGGTCGACCACGATGCCGAGGCGGTCCAGCCCGGCGAGGGCGGCGGCGCGGACCGGCGCGGCGTGCTCACCCACCCCGGCGGTGAAGGTGACCGCGTCGACCCTCCCCAGCAGGGCGTAGTACGCCCCCACGTACCCGGTGATCCGCCGGCAGTACACGTCGAAGGCGCCGGTGGCGGCCGGGTCGCCCCCGGCGCGGCGGGCCAGGATCTCCCGCATGTCGTTCGCCCCGGCCAGCCCCGACAGCCCGCTGCGGTGGTTGAGCAGGTCGTCGATCTCGTCGACCCCCATCCCGGCCTCGCGGCGCAGGTGGAACACGATCGCCGGATCGAGGTCACCGCTGCGGGTCCCCATCACCAGCCCCTCCAGCGGGGACATCCCCATCGAGGTGGCGACGCTGCGTCCCCCGGCGACGGCGCAGGCGCTCGCCCCGTTGCCCAGGTGCAGGGTGATCGTGTTCAGCTCCGCGTACGGGCGGTCGAGCAGTTCGGCGGTGCGCCGGGAGACGTACGCGTGCGAGGTGCCGTGGAAGCCGTACCGGCGGATGCCGTACCGCTCGGCGACCTCCCGGTCGATGGCGTACGTCGCGGCCGAGTCGGGCAGTGTGTGGTGGAACGCGGTGTCGAAGACCGCCACCTGTGCGACGTCGGGCAGGACCCGGCGGGCCTCGGCGATCCCGGCCAGGTTGGCCGGGTTGTGCAGCGGGGCGAGCGGCACCAGTTCAGCGATCCCGGCCAGCACCTCGTCGTCGACGAGGACCGGCTCGCTGAACCGCCGCCCGCCGTGCACCACCCGGTGTCCCACGGCTTCCAGCCCGGCCAGGTCCAGTCCGGCGAGGATCTCCCGGACGGCTGTGGCGTGGTCGGCGGGCCCGCCACCGGTCTCGCCGACTCGTTCGACGGTGCCCCGGTCGACGACTGTGACCCCGTCGTACAGCCGGTACTTGACCGACGACGACCCGCAGTTGAGCACGAGCACCCGGCTCACGACGCCTCCCCGTTGGCGGCCTGGATGGCGGTGATCGCCACGGTGTTGACGATGTCGGGCACCGTCGCGCCTCGGGACAGGTCGTTGACCGGGCGGTTGAGACCCTGCATGACGGGGCCGACGGCGACCGCCCGAGCGGAGCGCTGCACCGCCTTGTAGGTGTTGTTGCCGGTGTTCAGGTCCGGGAAGACGAAGACAGTGGCCCGGCCGGCGACGGTGCTGTCGGGCAGTTTCGTCCTCGCCACCTGCGGGTCGATCGCGGCGTCGTACTGGATCGGCCCCTCGACCAGCAGCTCCGGGCGGCGTTCGCGGACCAGGGCGGTGGCCGCCGCGACCTTCTCCACGTCGGCTCCGGCTCCGGAGCTTCCGGTGGAGTACGACAGCATCGCCACCCGGGGTTCGATGCCGAACCGGGCGGCGGTGTCGGCGGAGGAGATGGCGATGTCGGCGAGCTGGGCGGCGTCCGGGTCGGGGTTGACCGCGCAGTCGCCGTAGACCAGGACCCGGTCGGCGAGGAGCATGAAGAAGACGCTGGAGGCGACGGACAACCCCGGCACCGTACGAATGATCTCGAACGCCGGGCGGATGGTGGCGGCTGTGGTGTGGGTGGCCCCGGAGACCATTCCGTCGGCGTACCCGGACTGCACCATCATCGTGCCGAAGTAGTTCGGCTGGGCGACGACGTCGAGGGCCAGGTCGACTGTGACCCCCCGGTGGGCCCGCAGCTGCGCGTACGCCTCGGCGAACTCGTCCCGTCGTGGGTCGGTCACCGGGTCGACGACGGCCGCCGCCCCGATGTCGACGCCCAGTTCCCTGGTACGCCGGGCCACGTCGTCGGGTCGGCCGAGCAGGGTCAGGTCGGCAACGCCCCGGCGGAGCAGGATCTCGGCCGCCCGCAGGATCCGCTCGTCGGTCCCCTCCGGCAGGACCAGGTGGCGACGGCGGGCGCGGGCCCGGTCGATCAGGTCGTACTCGAACATCAGCGGGGTGACCCGGGCGGATCGGGTGACGGCGAGTCGCCGGGCCAGTTCGTCGGTGTCGACGTTGGCCTCGAACGCCCCGAGCGCCGCCTCCACCTTGCGGGGGTTGGCGGTGGTGGGGCGCCCCTCGATCCGGCTGGACGCGGCCACGGTGTCGTAGCTGTCGCTGGTCACCCCGAGCACCGCGAGACCGGTGTTCAGCCCCTGGAACAGGCGCATCGCCCGGGGGTCGGGCTGCTCGCCGAGGGTGAGCACCAGTCCGGCCACCGAGACCTGACCCGCCACGTGGGCGGCGCTCGCCGCCACCAGCAGGTCGTCCCGGTCGCCGGGGGTGATGACCAGGCAGCCGTCGGTGAGGTGTTGCAGCAGGGTCGGCACGTGGGCGGCCCCGACGACGTAGTCGAGGACGTCCCGGCCGAGGGCGGCGTCGTCCCCGGCGAGCAGTGTGGCGTCGAGCGCGGCGGCGACCTCGGCCACCGTCGGCGCGGACACGGCCGGCACCTCGGGGATCGCGTACGCGGGCACCGGCAGGTCGGGCATGGTCATCGGCTCGGGCACCCGGTTCGCCACGACCGCCAGGACGGTCGCACCGAGGTCCACCAGATCGTGGTACGCCCCTCGGGCCGCCGCCGCGATCGCCTCCGGTGACTGGCCGTACCCGTCGACGACGGGGACCACCACGCTGCCGAACTCGGTGGCGAGGCGGGCGTTGAAGGCCAGTTCGCGGGGAGCGCTGCCGTCACCGGCGTCGGCGAAGTCGCTACCCACCACCACGACGGCCGGCGACTGCCGCTCGACCGATCGGTAGCGCGCGACGATCCGGGAGATCAGTTCTTCCCGCCGTCCGTCTGCAACCAGCGCTGTGGCCTCGGCATAGGTGGTCCCGGTCGGGTCGGTGGCGGTAACGTCCACCCGGTAACGCTCGCTGAGCAGGGTCAGGATGGGGTCCGGGCGGGTGTCGGAGACCAGCGGTCTGAACACGCCGATCCGCTCGACCTGGCGGGAGAGCAGTTCGGCGAGACCGAGGGCGATCGTCGACTTTCCTCCGCCGGAACCGACGCTGGTGAGGTAGACGCTGCGGGCCACCCGGCCAAAGCTACTAGGTCCACTTGGTTGCTGCCCGACAACCAACTCTGGGCGGGTTGCGCCCGTTTTCCCATGTCAGACGGGACACAGCGAGGCAACATGAAAGTTGCTCACGTTTACACTCGCCCAGGTGGAGGGACCAACACAGATCATTCCTGTCGCACCGGAGCCGCCCCCCGTCTTCGTCGATCCCAGTGGACGTCGACGTCGGTGGCTGCGCCGGACCGCCTACTTCCTGGGCCTGGCGGGGGTGGCCTACACCGCGATGGTCGGCGTCAGCTTCGCCGGTGGACCCGTCCGCCCCGAGACGATCATTCCGTTCGTCGAGCCCGTCGAGGAGGAGTGGAAGCCGCCGCCCACCCCGTCGGCCAGCCCCACCCCCTCGCCCTCCCCGTCACCCACCCGCGTCACGCCACCCCTGCAACCGGTCGCCCCCTCCTCCTCCACCACCCCGCCGGCTGCCCCCTCCACCAGCGCCACGTCGGCCGCCCCCTCCCCGACCCCCTCCCGCACGGTGCCGCCGACCAGCGGGCGACCGAGCGGCACGCCGTCGCGTACCCCTCCCCGTACCGGGTCCCCGTCGGCCACCCCGTCGCCGGCCTCCCCGACGGCCTCGCCGTCGCCCTCGCCGTCGCCGACCACACCGAGTGAGGCACCCGCCCCCTGATGAACCATCCCCACCCGCCCGGTCCCCCCGGGCAGCAGCCGCCCGTCCCGACCGACCGCGTACGCCAGCACGTCCGGCCCAGCGCGGCGGCTCGCGCCCGGCGGTACGTCCCCCGTCCGAGCTGGACGGTCTACGCGATGGTCTTCGTCCTCCTCGGCGGCATCCTCTTCGTCCAGGCGTACGCCAACGGATCGTTCATCCCCGACTACCGGGCGGAGAACACCTTCGGCAGCGGCCAGGACGAGGTCCCCGACGTGATCCTGGACGGGGGGCCGATCATCAACACCACCGCCGACCGCCCCCAGTCCTACAGCCTGCCGGCCCGGACGGTCGTGCTCACCTTCGACGACGGCCCCGACGAGCGGTGGACCCCCGAGGTGATGCGGGTGCTGGACAAGCACCAGGTGCCCGGGACCTTCTTCGTCCTCGGCAACCAGGTGGTCCGCAACCCCGACATGGTCCGGGACCTGGCCGAGAACGGGCACGAACTCGGGGTGCACACCTTCACCCACCCCCACCTCACCCAGATCCCCGAGTGGCAACGGCGGATGGAGTACACCCAGACCCAGCTCGCCATCGCCGGGGCCACCGGGGTCCGGACCAACCTGCTGCGCTTCCCCTACTCATCCCGGCCCGACGCCGTGGTCAACCAGGACTGGCCGCTGCTGCAACAGGCCGGGGAACTCGGATACCTGACCGTCGTCAACGACCTGGACAGCCGGGACTGGGAGCGGCAGGGCCCCGAGGGCATGATCGAGCGGACCATCCCCCCGGGCTACTCCGGGGCGGTCACCCTCTGGCACGACTCCGGGGGTGACAGGTCCCAGACCGTCGAGGCCCTGGACCGGTACATCCCGCTGATGAAGGAGCGCGGGTACACCTTCACCACTGTCAGCGAGGGGCTGAACCGGGCCCTGGTCGAGGCCGGGGTGAACGGCCCCACCGCCGGCCCGGTCGAGGCGACCGCCGGGGAGCGCTGGCGCGGCCAGATGCTGATCATGGCGGTCCGCGCCGCCGACGTCACCTTCGTCCTCTTCGGGGTGCTCTTCGTCCTGGTCGGGGTGCTCACCATCGGCCGCACGGCGCTGCTGTTCATCCTGGCCCTGCGGCACGCCCGCAAACGACGGCGCAAGGACTTCGCCTGGGGGCCTCCGGTCGTCGAACCGGTCTCGGTGATCGTGCCCGCCTACAACGAGAAGGAGGGGATCGCGGCGGCGGTCCGCTCCCTGGCCCTCGGCGACCATCCGGGCGGCATTGAGGTGGTGGTGGTCGACGACGGGTCGACCGACGGCACCGCCGACATCGCCGCCGGACTCGGCCTGCCCAACGTCCGGGTGGTTCGCAAACCCAACGGCGGCAAACCGAGCGCGCTCAACACCGGCGTGGCACTGGCCCGGCACGACCTGATCGTCATGGTCGACGGGGACACCGTCTTCGAACCCGACGCGGTCCGCCGCCTGGTCCAGCCCTTCGGCGACCCCCAGGTGGGTGCGGTCGCCGGCAACGTCAAGGTCGGCAACCGGCGCAGCATGATCGCCAAGTGGCAGCACATCGAGTACGTCATCGGGTTCAACCTCGACCGACGCCTCTACGAGACGCTGCGCTGCATGCCCACCATCCCGGGAGCGATCGGGGCCTTCCGCCGGGAGGCCCTGGAGTACGCCGGGGGGATGACTGACGAGACGCTGGCCGAGGACACCGACGTCACGATGGCCCTCGGCCGGGCCGGCTGGAAGGTCGTGTACGAGGAGGGCGCCCGCGCCTGGACCGAGGCCCCGACCAGCCTCGGACAGTTGTGGAAGCAGCGTTACCGGTGGAGCTACGGCACCATGCAGGCCATGTGGAAGCACCGGCGTTCGGTGCTCGACAAGGGCTCCTCCGGCCGGTTCAGCCGCCGCTGCCTGACCTTCCTGACAGTGTTCGGGGTCGTGCTCCCGCTGGCCGCCCCGGTCATCGACCTGCTCGCCATCTACGGCCTGGTCTTCCTGGACCGGAAGGCGACGGCGTTGGCCTGGCTGGCCATGCTCGGGTTGCAGTTCCTCACCGCGATCGTGGCGTTCCGCCTCGACAAGGAGAAGCTCGGCGTCCTGTGGGTCCTGCCGTTGCAGCAGTTCGTCTACCGTCAGTTGATGTACCTGGTGCTGCTCCAGTCGGTGGTCACCGCCCTCACCGGCGGGCGGCTGGGCTGGCAGAAGCTCAAACGCACCGGCCTGCAGGGGAGCGGGATGACCGGCGGCACCCCCGGCCCGCAACCCCAGGCACCCCGCTCGGCCATCCCGGCCGGTGGTTTCCCGGTCGGCCGGACCCCGCGCTGACCCGCCCCGGCCGCCGACTAGTCGGAGGCGCGCTCGGCGAGCCCGAGCGCGTACTCCGGCCACCACGCGCCGATCTCCGGCTCACCCGGTCGGCACGCGCCGTCGGACTCACCCGGGTACTTGATCCAGAGCAGGGCGTCGACCCGGTCCAGTCCGGTGTCGGTGGTGGGCTGCGCACCGAGCGCCCGCCCCGGCGGATTGCACCAACTCGGTGCGTCCCGGACGGTCTCGCGCGGGTGCGGGCCGTTGCCGTTGCGGCTGGTGTCGATCACGAACGGGACGGATCCGCCCAACGCGTCGGAGATCCGGTGGCCGTAGGTCACGTTCTCCGGCGTACCGACGAAGTTGGCGACGTTGAGGGCGAACCCGTCGGCCTCGGCGATGCCGGCACCGCGCAGGGCCGAGGCCAACTGGGCGCCGTCCCTGACCCAGCCCGGGTGCCCGGCGTCCAGGTAGACGCGGGCGCTGCCGGTGCTCTTGAGCACCTCGACGGCGTCGCGCAGCAGGGCCAGCCGACCGTCGACATCGTCGACGCACCTGTCGACAGCGTCCGGGATCGCCCCCGGCTCCAGGATCACAGTGACCGGCCGCCCCTTCACCCCACTGGCGAGCCTGCGGATCCAGTCCTGGTACGCCCCGGCCGACTCCGCACCCCCGTAGCCCTGCCGACCACAGTCTCGCTGCGGCAGGTTGTGGGTGACCAGCACCGGCGTCTGCCCGGCGCGACTCGCCCCGGCCAGGAAACGCGACACCTCGTCGGTGACCGCGTCGGAGTCCCCGACCAGCCACCGGGCGGTCGGCCGGGTGCTGATCAGCCGCAACGCGGCCGCGTCGTCGCCGCGCCCCTCCCGCTCCCACTCGGTGACCTGCCAGGCCGCCGCGCCACGCGGGTCGACGTAGTAGATCGGGGGCAGGGAGACAGTCGAGCGGGCGGTGACGGGGGTGTTCCCAGTGGTCTGCCCGGCCGCGTCGGCACCGCATCCGGCGAGGAGTACGGTCAGTGCGGCCCCGGCCAACAGAGCGTTCCTGGCGGGCGGGGTGGCGCGGGAGGAGCGGCGGGGCAGAGGCACGGCGACACGCTACCCGCTGAACCTGCCCGGGTGAACGCCTCCTGCCG
This sequence comes from Micromonospora sp. NPDC000207, assembly GCF_040300925.1. Lineage (NCBI taxonomy): Bacteria > Bacillati > Actinomycetota > Actinomycetes > Micromonosporales > Micromonosporaceae > Micromonospora > Micromonospora sp. NPDC000207. Next base: position 15,771 of record NZ_JBEPEQ010000034.1, on the reverse strand, counting down.
GAGGAATCCGCCCTGGTGGCCGCCGTCCGAGGGGTCCGGGCGCCGCCGCCGAGCGGCACGACGCTGCCGACGGTCGTTCCTTACCGTGGGCCGTAGACTCCGTGGAGTCCGGGCCCGACCGGTGCCGGCAGGCCACTGTCGTCGTGGCCCCCACCGTCGTCGCGGGTGACGGCGGGGGTTGCGGGTGACGGCGGGCTTCGCAGTGGCGACGAGATGTGGTTCGGCGGGGAGGTGGCGTGGTCGCGGGCGGCGATGTGGGTGAGGCCGGGCGGTTGGCGGCGCTCGGCGCGACGCGGTTGGACTCGTCGCCCGACTCGTCCTTCGACCGTTTCGCGGGTCTGGTGGCGCGGGTCCTGTCGGCACCTGTGGCGTTGGTGTCCCTGGTCGGCGTGGACAGGCAGTTCTTCCCCGGTGCGGTGGGGCTCGCCGAGCCGTGGCAGGAGCATCGTCAGACGCCGCTGTCGCACTCGTTCTGCCAACGGGTGGTCACCTCCGGCGAGCCGCTGGTCGTGACGGACGCCCGCGCCGACGAGCGGGTGTGCGACAACCCGGCGATCGAGGACCTGCGGGTGGTGGCGTACGCGGGGATGCCGTTGACCGACGAGGCCGGGCAGATCCTGGGCTCGCTCTGTGTCATCGACGACAGTCCTCGGGAGTGGACCGCCGACGAGCTGTCGATGCTGGCGGACCTGGCCATGGTCTGCTCGGCCAGTCTGCAACTGCGGATCGCCGCGACCGTCGCCCAGAAGGCGCTGCTGGGCCAGCACGAGGCGCAGGCCGCCGCCCAGGAGTTGGCGGGTCGACTCGACCTGGCGTTGCGACGCAGCCAACTGCTCCTCGCGGCGAGCCACGAGTTCACCGGCACGGTGACGATGGCCGACGTCATCGCGGCGGCCCACCGGCTGATGTGCGGGGAGTTCCAGGCCGTCCACGTGAGCCTCGCCCTGCTGGAGCCGGGGGGCCGGATCCAGGTGTACGGCGTCGACGACCTCTCCGGCCCGGTGCTCGACAGGTTCCACGTCGACGACAAGACCCCCTCCGCCGACGTGCTCCGCACCGGCCGGCCGTTGTTCCTTGAGAACCCGGCGGAACAGGTGGCGGCGTACCCGTACCTCGACGCGGTGGTGGAGGCGACCGGGTGGCAGGCGGTGGGGTTCGTTCCGCTGCGCGGACCGGGCAAGACGCTCGGGACGTTGAACATCGGGTGGGCCCAGCCCTATCCGGTCCCCGTCGAGGAACAGACGGTCATCGTGGGGGTCGCCGGCTACGTGGCGCAGGCGGTACAACGCGCCAGGCACCTCACCGATCGGGTCCAGGCCGCCGCGACCCTGCAACAGGCGATGCTCACGCCGTTGGCCACCGTCGAACACCTGCACGTCACCGCCCGGTACCAACCCGCACACAGCCTGGACCAGGTCGGTGGTGACTGGTACGACGCGGTGGCCACCGGAGACCGGTCGCTGAGCCTGGTCATCGGGGACGTCACCGGCCACGACCTGCACGCTGCCGCTCAGATGGGACAGCTGCGGTCGATGCTGCGCGGCTACCTGGTAGACCGGCACGAGCCCCCCTCGGCGCTGCTGCGCCGCCTCGACGCGGCAAACATGGCGCTGGACGTACGCAGCATCGCCACCGCCGTCGTCGCGCACGTCACCCGGACCCACGACGACGTCGTCGAACTGAGCTGGTCCAACGCCGGGCACCCGCCCCCGCTCGTCATCCAGCCCGACGGGACCGTCGCGACCCTCCACGGCCGGGACGTCCTGCTCGGTGCCACGCTCCGCGCCCACCGGACCACCCGGCAGACCACCCTGCGCCCCGGCGCGACGCTCCTGCTGCACACCGACGGACTCCTCGAACGTCGCGACCTGGACCACGATGTGGTGAACGCCCAGCTGCACGCCGTGCTGTCCGCCCACGCCACCGCCACCGTCGACGAACTGGTCGACACCGTGCTGGCCACGGTCCCCGCCCCAGACCACGAGGACGACATCGCCCTGCTGGCCCTCCGGGTGCCGGAGTGACCACGAACGGCACCACACCGACCAGGCGATCCCGCTGCCCCGGTGACACCGACACCGAGGGACTGCCATGACCGACGGCGAAGACACGCTCTCCGACCAGACGGCCCTGCTCTCGTTGGCCTTCGACACCAGCACCGTCACCACGCTGCGACACGAGGTCACCCGGCTGGCGTTGGCCGCCGGACTCCACGACGACCGGCTCGACGACTTCGTCATCGCCGTCAACGAACTCGTCATCAACGCCGTCGCGCACGGCGGCGGACGCGGCCACCTGCACCTCGACCGCGTCGGTGTGAACCTGATCTGCCGGGTCACCGACCAGGGTGGCACCGCCCACCTCACCCCACCCGACCACGTGCCCAGGCCGACGGCGGTCGGCGGTCGGGGACTGTGGCTCGCCGACCACCTCGCCGACTCCGCCACCTTCGCCAGTCACCCCGGCGGGCTCACCGCCACCATCACCATGGCCACCGCCGGCCCCTGGCCGGCCGAACTCCCCTGATCCCTACTCGTCGTCGTCCTCGTCGGAGCGGGCGAGCCAGGTGGCGAAGCGTTCGATCGGGGTCTCGAACTCGGGGTTGAGGTCGACGAAGTCACGCAGCCGCTCGCCGATCCACTCCAGGGTGACCTCCTCGCCGCCCCGGCGCTGGACCAGCTCCTCGATGCCACGGTCGGTGAAGTACATGGGATCTCTCCTCGAACAGGCCGCTGGGGCGGGTCACCGTCTCCGGCGACCCGCCCCAGCGTCGGTAAACGGCCGTCAGGGCCGGGGAAGGGCGGCGTCGAGCAGGGTGGCCTGCTCGACCTCGTGCATCTTCGCCGAACCGACCGCCGGGGCGGCGGCGGCAGGGCGGGAGATGCGGCGCAGTCGTACCTCGCTGAGGTGCTCCAGGAGGTTGAGCGCCACGAACGACCAGGCACCCTGGTTGGCCGGCTCCTCCTGGACCCAGGCGAAGTCCTCGGCGTTCGGGTACGCGCCCAGGGCGGCCCGGATCTCCTCGACCGGCAGCGGGTAGAGCTGCTCGATCCGGATGATCGCGGTGTCGGTGACGCCCCGCTCCTGACGGGCCTGGAACAGGTCGTAGTAGACCTTGCCCGAGCAGAGCAGGACCCGCTTGACCTGCTCGGCCGGGGGAGCGGCGGTGTCGGCCAGCACCGGGGCGAAGGTGCCGGTGGTGAAGTCCTGCACCGACGAGACGCAGAGCCGGTGCCGCAGCAACGACTTCGGCGTGAACACCACCAGCGGCTTGCGCTTGGGCGACAGGGCCTGGCGACGCAGCAGGTGGAAGTAGTTCGCCGGGGTGCTCGGAACGGCCACCCGCATGTTGTCCTCGGCGCACATCTGGAGGAACCGCTCCGGCCGACCGGAGGTGTGGTCCGGCCCCTGGCCCTCGTGGCCGTGCGGCAGCAGGAGGGTGACGGCGGAGCGCTGGCCCCACTTCACCTCCCCGGAGGAGATGAACTCGTCGATGACCGACTGGGCGCCGTTGACGAAGTCGCCGAACTGCGCCTCCCAGCAGACCAGGGCGTTGATGTTCTCCACCGAGTAGCCGTACTCGAAGCCCATCGCCGCGTACTCGCTGAGCAGCGAGTCGTGCACGAAGAACCGGGACCGTTCCCCGTCGGCGGTCAGCGACTTCAACGGCAGGTAGTCGTCGCCGGTCTCGGCGTCCACCACCGACGCGTGCCGCTGGACGAAGGTGCCCCGGCGGGAGTCCTGCCCGGCGAGCCGGACGGTGACCCCGTCGTTGAGCAGCGCGCCGAAGGCGATGATCTCGCCGAAGCCCCAGTCGATGTTGCCGTCGAGGGACATCTTGGCCCGCCGGTCGAGCAGCTGCTGGATCCGCTTGTGCGGGGTGAAGCCCTCCGGCAGGTTGACGTGCGCCTCGCCGATGGCCTTGACCACCTCGCTGCTGGTGGCGGTCTCCACCTCCGGCTCCGGCTGTACCTCGGGGCGCTGGCGGGCCGGCTGCTTGGGCACCGAGGCAGCGTCCCGGGTGGCCTTGAAGACCCGCTCCAGCTGGGACTGGTAGTCCCGCAGCAGCTCCTCGGCGTCCTCCACGGTGATGTCGCCCCGGCCGATCAGCTCCTCGGTGTAGAGCTTGCGGACGGACCGCTTCGAGTCGATGATCTTGTACATCTGCGGGTTCGACATCGAGGGGTCGTCACCCTCGTTGTGCCCGCGCCGCCGGTAGCAGACCAGGTCGATCACGACGTCCTTGTTGAACGCCTGGCGGTACTGGAAGGCGAGCCGGGCGACCCGGACCACTGCCTCGGGGTCGTCGCCGTTGACGTGGAAGATCGGCGCCTGGATCATCCGGGCCACGTCGGTGCTGTAGAGGCTGGACCGGCTGTACTCCGGGGCGGTGGTGAAGCCGACCTGGTTGTTGACCACCACGTGGACGGTGCCGCCGGTGCGGTAGCCGCGCAGCTGGGACAGGTTGAGGGTCTCGGCGACCACTCCCTGCCCGGCGAAGGCGGCGTCACCGTGCACCGCCAGCGGCAGCACGGTGTAGCCCTCCAGCTTCAGGTCGATCCGGTCCTGCTTGGCCCGGACGATGCCCTCGAGCACCGGGTCCACGGCCTCCAGGTGCGACGGGTTCGCCACCACGGAGACCTTGACCGAGCTGTCGCCGTCCGGAGTGGTGAACTTGCCGTTCTGCCCGAGGTGGTACTTCACGTCACCGGAGCCCTGCGTGGAACGCGGGTCCAGGTGCCCCTCGAACTCGGAGAAGATCTTCTCGTACGGCTTGCCGACGATGTTGGCCAGCACGTTGAGCCGACCCCGGTGGGCCATGCCGATGACGACCTCGTCCAGCCCGCCCTCGGCGGACGCCTCCAGGACCTCACCGAGCAGCGGGATCAGGGACTCGCCGCCCTCCAGCGAGAACCGCTTCTGGCCGACGTACTTGGTCTGGAGGAAGGTCTCGAAGGCCTCGGCGGCGTTGAGCCGGTTGAGCACGTGCTTCTGCTCGTCGGCCGGGGGCTTCTCGTACCCGTGCTCGATCCGCTCCTGGATCCAGCGGCGCTCCTCCGGGTCCTGGATGTGCATGTACTCCACGCCGACCCGGCGGCAGTACGAGTCGCGCAGGACCCCGAGGATCGACCGGAGCTTCATCCGCTTCTTGCCGGCGAAACCGTTGACCGGGAAGCTGCGGTCCAGGTCCCACAGGGTCAGCCCGTGCTGGAGGACGTCCAGATCCGGGTGCTTGCGGATCGTGAACTCCAGCGGGTCGGTGTCGGCCATCAGGTGGCCGCGCACCCGGTACGCGTGGATCAGCTCGTGCACCCGGGCGGTCTTGTTGATCTGACCCTCGGAGTTGACGGCCACGTCCCGCATCCAGCGCACCGGCTCGTACGGGATGCGCAGCGAGGTGAAGATCTGGTCGTAGAACCCGTGCTCGCCCAGGATCAGTTCGTGCATCACCTTGAGGAACTCGCCGGACTGCGCACCCTGGACGATCCGGTGGTCGTACGTGCTGGTCAGCGTGATGATCTTGCTGACCGCCAGCTCCGCCAGGGTCTCCTCGCTCATGCCCTGGTACGGCGCCGGGTACTCCATCGCGCCGACGCCGATGATGGCGCTCTGCCCCTGCATCAGGCGGGGGATCGAGTGGACGGTGCCGATGCCGCCCGGGTTGGTCAGCGAGATCGTGGTGCCCGAGTAGTCGTCCATGGTCAGCTCGTTCTTGCGAGCCCGCCGGACCACGTCCTCGTACGCCTGCCAGAACTGGCGGAAGTCCATCTGTTCGCAGCCCTTGATGGACGGCACCACGAGGGTGCGGCTGCCGTCCGGACGGGCCAGGTCGATGGCGATGCCCAGGTTGACGTGGGCCGGGCGGACCATCGTCGGCTTGCCGTCGGTCTGCGCGAAGGAGTTGTTCATCTCCGGGTGCTCGACGAGCGCCCGGATCATCGCGTACCCGATCAGGTGGGTGAAGCTGACCTTGCCGCCCCGCCCCCGGGCGAGGTGGTTGTTGATCACGATCCGGTTGTCGACGAGGAGCTTGGCCGGGACGGCCCGGACGCTCGTCGCGGTCGGCACGCTCAGCGAGGCGTCCATGTTCTGGACGATCTTGGCGGCCACCCCGCGCAACGGGACGGTCTGCGGTTCGCCGCTCGTCGGCTTCGCCGGGGTGGCCCTGCCGTTCTGGGACTTGGCGGCGTCAGCCTTCGGAGCGGCCTTCACCGGCGCGCTCTTCGCGGGGGCGGTCTTGGCCGGTGCGCTCTTCGCCGGGGCGGCCTTCTCGGCGGTGCCGGAGGCCGGGGTCGTCTCCGACGCGGCAGCGGTCGGCTCGGCCTTCTTCGCCGGGGCAGGGGGCTGCTGCCGGCTCTCGGACTGCGGTTGGCCCTCCGACTTCGGCGCTCCGGCCGACTTCTTCTGGCCGTCGGCACCCGGCCGGTAGTCGGCGAAGAAGTCGTGCCAGGCCGGGTCGACGCTGTTGGGATCGGTGAGGTAGCGCTGGTACATCTCCTCGACGATCCACTCGTTCGGGCCGAAACCCGCCAGTGGGTTCTCCTGCGACGTTTGCTGGGTCGACACGGCCGGTAATCGCCTCTTTCACGCGGGTTTGTGTGTCACGCGGTGTCCGTTGCACCCGATTCGACAGGCACGGGACGTGTCCCAGGCTACGCCGTACAAGACCGCCTGGCATTTCCGCCTCCGAGCCGTGGCCGGTTTCACAGAAGATGCCAGAAGTTCACCAAACCCTGCGTGTTCGGTCGTTTGCTGATAAGCGACGTCGGCCGGGCCCCACGGGCCCGGCCGACGTCGGCGTCCTGCGTGGACCCGTTAGGAGATGTCCCGCTTACGGGTGATCAGGATGCCGGCCGCGCCGGTGACCAGGGCGTAGCCGACAAGCACCAACGCACCCACCCACCAGGCAGGCAGCATCGGTGACTCGATGCTGTTGACCATCACACTGGAGGCGACGGACGGCATGACGACCTGCCACTTCATCACCGCGTCGCTCTCCAGCCAGGTGGAGAGCAGGAAGAAGAACAGCCCCGCGACCTGGGTGCCGATCAGGTAGACCACCGCCGAGGTGACCACCGCGCCGATCTGGTTGGTGATCAGCGTCCCGACCCCGATGCCCAGGACCGTCCAGATGGCGTACGCGAGCAGGTTGAACAGGATCGCCCGCTGTACCTCCCACTCCCCGAGCTGGGTGCCGAAGTCGTTGAAGCTCAGGAAGGCGGCCCCGGCGACCAGGACGATGATCGTGGTCACCAGCCAGAACCCGAACCCGATCAGGCTCGCGGCGGCCAGCTTGCTGAAGATCACACTGGTCCGCTTGGGCGTGGACAGGAACGTGGTGGTGGCGGTCTGGTGGAAGAACTCGTTGGTGACCATCAGCACACCGATCAGCATCACGAAGAGCAGACCGAAGTACTGACCCGAGGTGTAGATGTTGGCGGCCTGACCGACGACGTCCTGCTGGGCCGCCGCCTCCTCCGGCGGCAACGCCGCCAGTTCGGTGCCGTCACCGGTGAGGGTGAGGTGCGCCAGCCAGGAGTTGACCACCAGGGCCAGCGCGGTCGCCACCAGGGCACCCAGCGCCAGCCACAACCAGGCGGCGGTCGTACGGATCTTGAGCAGCTCGGATCGGACGAGGTTCATCGGATGCCCGCCTTTCCGGCCGTCAGCTCCAGGAAGACCCGCTCCAGGTCGGGGCGTTCCGGGGTCAGTTCGTGTAGTTCCGCCTGCACGGCGAGGGCAGCCTGGCCGACGACCGGAGGCTCCAGACCGGAGACCAGGAGGACACCCTGCTCGTCGACGTCGACCGTGGCCCCCTGCTCGCGCAGGGTCTTGGCCAACTGCTCGGCCTGCGGGGTACGCACCCGGATCCGGGCACCCTGGGTCATCGCGCCGAGGACCTGCTGGACCGGTCCCTGCCGGACCAGCTGGCCGGCGGCGATGATCACCACGTCGTCGGCGAGCAGCTGCATCTCGGAGAGCAGGTGGCTGGAGACCAGGACGGTCCGCCCCTCGGTGGCGAGGGTCTTCAGGAACCCGCGCATCCACCGGATGCCCTCCGGGTCGAGGCCGTTGGCCGGCTCGTCGAGCACCAGGACCCGAGGGTCACCGAGCATCGCCGCGGCGATGCCCAGCCGCTGCTTCATGCCCAGGGAGTAGCCCTTGAACTTGCGCTTCGCCGCCGGGGTCAGACCCACCAGCTCCAACACCTCGTCGGCCCGGTGCTTCGGCAGGCCGCCGGCGGCGGCGATCACCCGAAGGTGGTTGACGCCGGTCCGCCCCTTGTGCGCGCTCGACGCCTCCAGCACCGCGCCGACGTGGCTCAACGGGTGGGTCAGGTCCGCGTACCGCTGACCGCCGATGGTCGCCGAACCGGAGGTCGGGGTGACCAGGTTCAACAGCATCCGCAGGGTCGTGGTCTTGCCGGCACCGTTGGGGCCGAGGAAGCCGGTCACCCGCCCCGGTTCCACGGTGAACGACAGGTCGTTGACCGCCCTGACGTTCTTGTACTGCTTCGTCAGGCCGGACACCACGATCTGACCGCTACCGGTGGTGGGGCTTCGCTGCCCGTCAGGCATCTCTCTCCTCTCCTGCGGGACGCAACGGCTCGGTGCCGGTTCCGCCCGGGGTGGAACACAGGAATCTTTCAGGTCAGTGTGACCGCAGGTCTCAACGTCGTACCAAGCCTGCCCTGGTCGGGAGGGAAATCAATCAGACGCGGTCGGGAGATCCGACTCCACCTTCGGCAGGACGGCACCGGGGACGGTCCTCCCCAGGAAGGAGGAGCACGAGAGGAAGATCACCCGGCGGGCAGGGCGATCCAGGTGGCCCGGGCGTGACCGAGAAGGGTGCCGTCCGGGGCGTACAGGGCCGAGCTGACCTGCGCCTTACGCCCGGAGACCGCCTCGACCAGGCCGGTCACCACGCACTCGTCGCCGGTTGCGGGGAGCCCGGTCAGCACCGTGGCGATCCGGCCGAGCACGTACGGCCGACCGGGGCCGATCACCGCCCAGCCGCCCGGACAGTCCAGCGCCGCCCAGACCGTGGCGTCGGTGACCCCCGTCGGCACGTGCCACGGCGCGGCGGTCCGCCCGTCCGGCAGCCGCCCCGGGAAGATCCGCAACCCTCCCGGGTGGGCCGGGCCGCAGACGTAACAGCCCGGAAAGGGGTGGTCCACCAGCCCCGGGTACGCCGAGGCGGCGGCCCGCGCCCGTACGCCGTCGACCGGACCCACCGCCGCAGCGAACGTGGCCACCTGACGGACCTCGGCGACGACCAGCCCCTCCGGATCGTGGATCTCCGTCGCTCCGGCGGCCCCCGCCACGGCGGTCAACGGGGTCTCCAGCGGTGGCGGTCGGCGCAGTGTCACCTCGACCGGCCCGTCCCCGGCCACCCGGGCGAAGACCCCGGCACTCCATCCGCCGTTGCCCGAACCCGGGGGACCGACGTACCGCCGCTCTATGATCATCGTCACCTCCGCAGTCGCCCGGCCGGTCGCCGGTCCGCCCTGGCAGCCTGCCACGTCGTCGCTGGTACCGGTTCTCGTCGACGACGACCGGTGCGGGTCCGCCGGATCGCCGAGACGGCGGGCGGTCGGCCCCGTCGACCCACCCGGTGCCCGTCCGGAACCACCGGGCCGGGTCTCAGGGTGTTTTCAGGAACCCCTCAGCATCGCCGCAGGCGCGTCCCGCATGATGACCGCATGGCCGCAACCCAGACCGAGGCGCGACTTCTCGTCGTGGAGGACGACCCGAACATCCTCGAACTGCTCTCCGCGAGCCTGCGCTTCGCCGGCTTCGACGTCGCCACCGCGACAAGCGGCAGCGCCGCGCTGACGGCGGCGCAGGACCATCGGCCCGACCTGGTGGTCCTCGACGTCATGCTCCCGGACCTGGACGGCTTCGAGGTCATCCGGATGATGCGCGAGGGCGGCACCCGGACCCCTGTGGTGTTCCTGACCGCCCGGGACGCCACCGACGACAAGATCCGGGGGCTCACCCTCGGCGGCGACGACTACGTCACCAAGCCGTTCAGCCTGGAGGAGTTGACCGCCCGGATCCGGGCGGTGCTGCGCCGGACCACCACCGGCGAGCACGCTCCCTCCCGGCTCACCTTCGCCGACCTGGAGTTGGACGAGGAGACCCACGAGGTGCACCGGGCCGGTCAGCGGGTGCAGCTCTCCCCGACCGAGTTCAAGCTGCTGCGGTACCTGATGCTCAACGCCAACCGGGTGCTCTCCAAGGCGCAGATCCTCGACCACGTGTGGAACTACGACTTCCGGGGCGACGACAACATCGTCGAGTCGTACATCTCGTATCTGCGGCGCAAGGTGGACACCACCCAGCCCCGCCTGATCCACACGCTCCGGGGGGTCGGGTACGTGCTGCGCAAGCCGGCAGCGTGAACCCCTACCAGCAGAGCATGGTGCGGCTGCGGGGGGTCCCGCTCCGCGTCAAGCTGATCGCGGCGGTACTCCTCCTGGTGGCCGCCGCCCTGTTGGTGATCAGTTCGCTGACCACGTTCTTCCTCCGCACCTACCTCGTCGACCAGGTCGACGCCGAGCTGCACTCCTCCGCCCGCAACGTCGAGATCGCGGTCGCCGCCCAGCAGGTCAGCCGGTTCAAGTTCCCCACCGACTACCTCGTGGTGGTCACCGACCCGGCCACCGGCCTGACCGACAGTTGGGGCTACGACGAGCAACGGTTCACCGAGGCGGACCTGCCGCCCTGGCCGGGTGACACCGCCGGGTTCGAGCGACTGGCCGGAGAGCCGTTCACTGTCAAGGCGCAGGGCAGCGAGGTGTCCTGGCGGATGCTCTACACCGAGCTGCCCAACGGGCAGTGGGTGGCCATCGGCCAACACCTCACCGACGCCGACCGGGCCGTCACCCGGCTGATCTGGATCGACCTCCTGGTCGGCGGGGCGGTCCTGGTCATGCTCGCCTCGATCGGGGCGGCGATCGTCCGGACCAGCCTCAAACCCCTGATGGAGATCGAACAGACCGCCGCCGCCATCGCCGGGGGTGACCTCAGCCGCCGGGTGCCCGACCCGGAGGAGGGGCAGGTGTACGCCACCAGCGAGCTGGGACGGCTCTCCCGGGCGCTGAACGTGATGCTCGCCCAGATCGAAGCCGCCTTCACCGCCCGGGCCGCCTCGGAGATCGCCGCCCGGTCGGCAGAGGTCGGTGCCCGGGATGCGGCCCTGGCCGCCCAGGCCTCCGAGGCCCGGGCCCGCCGGTCCGAGGAGCGGATGCGGCAGTTCGTTGCTGACGCCTCCCACGAACTGCGTACCCCGCTGACCACGATCCGGGGCTTCGCCGAGCTGTACCGGCAGGGCGCGGCCCGCACCCCCGAGGAGACCGCCGGCCTGTTGCGCCGGATCGAGGACGAGGCGGCCCGGATGGGGCTGCTCGTGGAGGACCTCCTGCTGTTGGCCCGGCTGGACCGGGAACGCCCGCTCTCCCTGGCCCCGGTGGAGCTGCCGGTCCTGGCCGGTGACGCGGTGCAGGCCGCCCGCGCGGTCGCCCCGGACCGACGGATCGACCTGGAGATCGCCCCCGGATCCGGGCCGTTGGTGGTCCTCGGTGACGACGCCCGGCTCCGCCAGGTGATCGGCAACCTGATGACCAACGCCCTCACCCACACCCCGGCCGAGGCCCTGGTCACCCTGCGGCTGCGGGCCGAGCCGGGGGACCAGGCGGTCATCGAGGTGGTCGACACCGGCCCGGGACTCTCCCCGGAGCAGTCCGACCGGGTCTTCGAGCGTTTCTACCGGGCCGACGCGGCCCGGACCCGACGAGCCGGCGGGGTCACCGGCACCGGTCTGGGGCTGGCCATCGTGGCCGCTCTGGTCGCCGTACACCAGGGAACCGTCGAGGCGGGGGAGACTCCTGGAGGCGGTGCCACGTTCCGGGTCCGGCTGCCGCTGGCCCCGACCGGGGCCGACGAGGTGGACTGACTTTCAGGAAACATCCAGGTCGATTCCAGGCGGATCGCAGTGCGGCGGGGAAAGGTGTAGTCATGACCGAGTACGAGTCCGACCCGCAGCGGCGGCCGGCAACCGACGCCGAGCCGTCGCACCACGATGCCGAGCTGCCCCGGGTCGCACCCGGGCACTCCGACCCGGCCTCCGCCGGGTCCGCCCCCGGCGCTCCGGCCGCCGGTGCCCCGTCTCCGTCCTACGGTCCCTCCGGTGACGCCGGAGCGGACACCACTCCCATCCGCACCGAGCCCGGCGACGGTCGGCCCGGCCCGTACACCGGTTCGGGCCAGTCCGGCCCGTACGCGGGGTCGGGTCAGCCCGGCCCTGGCCCGTCCGGTCCGTACGCCGGTTCGGGTCAGCCCGGCCCTGGCCAGTCCGGTCCGTACGCCGGTTCGGGTCAGCCCGGGGCTGGGCAGTCGGGGCCGTACGCCGGGTCGGGCCACTTCGGTCCGGGGCAGTCCGGGCCGTACGCGGGGTCGGGGCCGGTCGGCGGGGGCAGGCCGTCCGCCGACGACGCGTACCGGCCGGGGGGTCAGCAGACGTCGACTCCGCCGTACCCGACCTCCGGGGCGTACCCGGGTCCGTGGCAGCCCGGCGGCCAGCACCCGCAGCCGGGCCACCCCGGCTACGGCCCGACGGGTCAGCCCGTCCCGCCCTGGGCACAGAACCACGGGCCCGCGCAGCGGCGGCCCAACCGGGCGGCCCGGTACGTCGTCGCCGGGGTCGTGGTGATGGGTCTGATGTTCGGCTCCGGCGTGACCGGCGGCGCGCTCGCGCTCGGCCTCAGCGACGGGTCGGGTGGCAGCCGTACCTTCTCCGCCGCTCCCGTGATCAACAGTGCCGACCTGCCCAAGATCGCCGCTGCGGTCCAGGACAGTGTGGTCTCCATCGCCACCGACAGCGGGGAGGGATCCGGGGTGATCCTGACCGGCGACGGATACGTCCTGACCAACAACCACGTCGTCGCCTCCGCCCGGACCGTGACTGTCACCTTCGCCGACGGCAAGACGGCCCAGGCCAACGTGGTCGGCACCGACCCGAAGACGGACCTGGCGGTGGTCAAGGCCGACGGGGTCAGCGATCTCAAGGCGGCGACCTTCGGCGACAGCGACGCGATGCAGGTCGGCGACCAGGTGCTCGCCCTGGGCAGCCCGCTGGGTCTGCAGGGTTCGGTGACCTCCGGCATCGTCAGCGCCCGGGACCGCACCATCCGGGCCGGCAGCCAGCAGGACCCGCAGCAGGGCGCGTCCTCCATCGCCGGGTTGCTCCAGACCGACGCGCCGATCAACCCGGGCAACTCCGGTGGGGCCCTGGTCAACACCAGGGGCGAGGTGATCGGCATCAACACCGCGATCGCCACCGCCGGACAGAGCAGCGGCAACATCGGCGTCGGCTTCGCCATCCCCAGCAACAAGGCCAAGGACGTCGCGGAGAAGCTCCAGCGCGGCGAGAAGATCAGCCACCCCAGCCTCGGGGTGAGCGTGGCCGGGGCCCAGAACGGTGGCGCGTTGGTCTCCTCGGTGCTGCCGGGCAGCGCCGCCGAGCAGGCCGGCCTGCGGCAGGGTGACGTGATCACCCGTTTCGGGGACACGACGGTCAACGACTCCAGCGACCTGGTCGGCGCGGTCCAGGCGCGCAAGGTCGGTGACCGGGTCGAGGTGCGGTACCAGCGCGACGGCGCCGAGAACTCGGTGACCGTGACGCTCACCGAGTCGTAGTTCGACGCGGACCGTCCCCTGACCGGGCGGCGGGTGACAGGCCGAGGGGGTCGGCCTGTCACCCGCCGCCTTCTTGCCGGCACCCCCGTCGCCCGCCGCCTTCTCGTCGGCACCTCGTCGTCCCGCCGCCGCACCGGGTGGCGTTTACCGCAGCCGAACCCGGGAAAGCGGCCGGTCACGCGTTCAGGGGACCAACGGGGAGGACTCGTGACCGCACACCATCGTCAGTCCGGTGCGTCGCCGGGGCGACCGCTGCGGATCGCGATGGTGGTGCCGCCGTGGTTGTCGGTGCCACCGCCCGGGTACGGCGGCCTGGAGCAGGTGGTCGCCGCGCTGGTGAGCGCCCTGACCGGACACGGGCACGCGGTGACCCTCTTCGGGGCCGGGGTGGAGCACGGCACCCCGGCGGCGTTCGTCTCCACCGAGGCGCAGCTCCAGTTCGACAGGCTCGGTGAGTCACTGCCCGAGCTGGCCCACCTGGCCCGGGTCAACCAGCTCGTCGACCCGGCCGACTTCGACGTGGTGCACGACCACACCACGATCGGGCCGCTGGTCGCCGGCCGACGGTCGGTGCCCACCGTGGCGACAGTGCACGGCAACCCGGTCGGCGAGTACGGCACGGTGCTCAGCGACACCGACCACGGAGTCGGACTCGTCGCGATCTCACACGCCCAACGCCGCTCCAACCCCGCACTCCCGTGGGTCGGTACGGTGCACAACGCCCTCGACATCGCGGAGATACCGCACAAGTCCCGGCCGAGTACCGGGGCGGTGCTGTGGCTGGCCCGGTTCAGTCCGGACAAGGGCCCGGAGCTGGCGATCCGGGCCGCGCGGGCGGCCGGTCTGCCGCTGGTCCTCGCCGGCAAGTGCAACGAGCCGGCCGAGCGGCGGTACTACGAGCAGGTGATCGAGCCGATGCTCGACTCCGACGTGACAGTGGTGTTGAACGCCGACCGGGCGACGGCGCTGGGGCTGCTGGTCGAGGCGCGTTGCCTGATCATGCCGATCCAGTGGGCGGAGCCGTTCGGCATGGTCATGGTGGAGGCGATGGCCACCGGTACGCCGGTGGTGGCCCTCGACCGGGGTGCCGTGGCGGAGCTGATCCGGCCCGGGCTGACCGGGGTGGTCTGCGCCGACCCTGTCGAGTTGCCCACGGCGTTGCAGGAGGTGACGCGGATGGATCCGGCGGCCTGTGTGGCGCACGTGGCGGAGAACTTCTCCACCGAACGGATGGCGCTCGGCTACGAGGCCGTGTACCGGGAGTTCATCGGGGCTGGGGCGGCCCCGGCCCGGGAACCGCTTCCGCTGACCCGTCCCTGACCACCGACGTCCTGACCACCGGCCCGTCCCCGACCACCGACGTCCTGACCACCGGCCCGTCCCCGACCCGGGCCGGGGCGGGGCCGGTCAGCGGGGTGCGGTGGCCAGGTCGGCGAAGGCGGCGTCGAGTTGGTTGGCGTACCGCGAGGTGATGCTGCCCTCCCGTCGCCGTTCGGCGACCTTCCCCCGGGCCTCGGCTACCGACCCGGCCAGCGACTCCTGGTCGCCGGCGCTCAGGTTCCGCAACAGGTTGCGCAGGTCGGTGCCGACGTCACCGCGAATCTGTCCGGCTGCCACGCCCTCGTCGATGAGCTGGTCGACCCGGGCGGCCGGGTCGACCGGCTGGGGCGCGGGGGACCGGCCCGGCGGCGACGAGGTGGGCTGGCGGGTGGCCGACGGCGGCGACGGTGGCGGGGACGCGGTCGGCGGCGCCTCGGTGGCGTCGGGTTCGGCGGTGTCGGTGGGGCGGGGCGACGGTGCGGCGGTCGGATCCGACGTCGACGTCGACGTCGGCGAGGGGCCGGCCTCCGGCGGCGGCTGCGGCACCGGCTGGGTGGTCGGCAGCGCCGTCGTCGGCGTCGGGTCCGGGTCGGAGTCCGAGGTGAGCATCGGGACGAGCACCGCCGCCCCGACGACCAGGACCGCCCCCACCGCGAGCACCACGGACCGGCGACGCGGCGACCGCCGTTCGGAGGCGACGTTCGGGTCCGCTCCGTCGGGGGTCCCAGGCGACCGGTCGTCGTCCCGGGTG